>CAZYHE010000175.1:0-8424 GCA_964647225.1 uncultured Anaerolineales bacterium | reverse complement strand
AGCAGGCCGCGGATATTGACACCGTGACGATCTTTCACGGCGATCTGCGGGTTTCGACCAATGTGCTGACGCCAGATGGCAAGCGGGCCATCGGCACCCGGATTTCGCGGGAGGTCAGCGAGGTCGTCTTGGATCAGCGACGGTCGTTTATCGGCCCGGCCTTCGTGGTGAACCAAAACTACATCACGCGCTATGACCCGCTTTTCGATCATACCGGTCGGGTGGTGGGCAGCCTGTACGTGGGGGTGCGCCAGTCATCGTTCCTGCGGCTGGTGAGCACCTTCAATGTGCGAGTCGTGCTGGTGGCGTTGGCGACGATCCTGGCGACCTTCCTGCTGGCGATCCCGGTGTCGCGGCGCATCACCCGGCCGTTGAAGGAGTTGCGGGAGCTGGCGACGGCAAACCAGCGGGTGGCGGCCGGCGATCTTTCGGTGCGCGTGCCGGTGCGGGCGGGCGGCGATGTGGGCCAGCTTGCGACCTCATTCAACATGATGCTCGACGAGCTGCAAGCGACGCACGATCAGCTCGTCCATTCGGAAAAGCTGGCGTCGCTGGGGCAACTGGCGGCCGGGGTGGCGCACGAGCTGAACAACCCGCTGGCGACGGTGCTGCTCTACTCGGATATCCTGCTGCGGGAGTGCCCGCCGGATGATCCGAAGCGCGCCGATCTGGCGCTGATCGCAGACGAGACCAAACGCTGTAAGGGGATCGTCGGCTCGCTGCTCGATTTTGCCCGGCAGAACCAGGTGTCTGCCCAACCGGCCGATTTGAATGCGTTGATCCAGGCCGTGCTCGAGGTGCAGACGAAGCGGGAGGCGTACCGCGGGATCAAGGTCGAGCTTGTGCTCGATCCCAATTTGCCCAAGATCGAAGCGGATCACGCACAGCTTCAGGAAGTCCTGGTCAACCTGATGACGAACGCGGTGGACGCCATGCCCGCGGGCGGGACGCTGACGGTGCGCACGATGCGCGGCCCGAACGGGATGGTCACCCTCGAAGTGGTGGATACAGGCGCGGGCATCCCGCCGGAGCACTTGGGCAAGCTGTTCACGCCGTTCTTCACCACCAAGCAGGTCGGCCAGGGCACAGGGCTGGGGCTGGCGATCGTTTATGGTATCATCAAGATGCACCGCGGCCAGATCAACGTCCGAAGCCAGGTCGGCCAGGGCACGACCTTTACGATCCAATTGCCCGTGAAGCTGGCGGGGCTGAAGACCGCCGCGCCGATGCTGCCGCCATCAGGCGGCGGCGCCGGACTGATCGGCGGCCCAGAGTAGTCGGGCGCCATTATGGTTTCGCGCTGAATACACATTCAAGTTTGGAAACTACATGAAATTACAGACAAAGTTCAGCTTGGGCATCATTGCCATCTTTGTGTTGCTCGCAGCCTTCATGGCCGCGCTGAGCATCCGTTTCGTCAACGATAATACGATCCGCGAGGCTGAGGACCGCATCCGCATCTACATGCGCGCGGCTTGGGAGATCCACGATGGCAAGATCGCACGCACACGCGCGGCGCTGGAAATCCTGGCGCAGGATCGTTCGCTGATTGATGTCTTGGCCTACGGCGGGGTGCCCGATCGGGTGCGGCCCTATCTGGAGTCAGTGCGCCGCGATCAGAAAATGGACATCCTGAACGTGATGGCTCCGGATGGCAAAGTGCTCTTGCGGACACGCGCGCCGTACAACAAAGAAGATACGCCGGTCACGGATGCGTTGGTGAAGCAGGTGATCGCCACGCGGCGGGTCAGCTTCGGCGCCATCGTGCTGGAGCAGGAACGGCTCGACGTCGAGGGGAGTGAGCTGATCGAGCGGGTGCTGGCCGTCGGCAGCGAGCCGCGCGCGATGTTCGCCGGCGCGGCCATGCCGGTCATCGAGGATGGCAAGCTGGTCGGCATCATCGAGATGGGCACCCTGCTCAACGGCGCGACAGAGAAAGTGGACACGATCCGCGATGCCGTGTTCGAGAACAAGACGTACAACGGCAAACCCGTCGGCACGGCCACGATCTTTTTGGGCGATCTGCGCATCTCCACCAATGCGCTCGATGCCCAGGGCCGCCGCGCAGTCGGCACGCGCGCCTCGAAAGAGGTGGCCGATCGCGTGTTGAAAGAGGGCCTGCCCTGGGCCGGCCGTGCGAACGTGGTGGACACGCCCTACCTGGCGCAATACGATCCGATCCACGACCCCGATGGCCGGGTGATCGGCATGTTGTATGTCGGCGAGTTGGAGCAGAAGTATCTCGATCTGCGCACCCAAGCCGTGGCGCAAAACCTGGGCGTGATCCTGGCCGGCATGATCGTGGCCTTCCTCGGCTCGATCTTCCTCGTCAGCAGCGTCGTGCAGCCCGTGCAAGCGCTGGCCGAAGCGACCCGGCTCCTTTCCGACGGCGATCTCAGCCACCGCGTGGAGATTGTGCGCACCGACGAGATCGGCGACCTGGCGCGCTCGTTCGACCAGATGGGCGAACGGCTGCAAGCACAGCGCGCTGAATTGGAGCGCGACAAACAGCAACTCACGACCCTCAGCGAGCAGTTGCAGACCACCAATCGCAACTACATCGAGATGCTGGGCTTCGTCACCCATGAGCTGAAAAATCCGCTCACCTCGGCCATCATGGGACTGTACACCGTCAAAGATGGCTATCTCGGTGAGCTGAACGCGGCGCAGAAGAAGAGCCTGGAATCGGTGGCGAAGAGCCTGGACTATTTCCAGGATATGGTGCGCAACTATCTGGATCTCTCGCGGCTGGAGCAGGGGCAACTCGTCGCCAAGAAGCGGTCGTTCAAGCTGCAAGAGGCGGTCATCGGGCCGTCGCTGGAATCGTTGGAGCGCCAGATGCAGGATCGCCATATCGTCGTGGACAATCGCGTCCCGGACCAGCTCGTGGTAAACGCCGACCCCACGCTGATGCGGGTGATCTACGATGACCTGATCTCCAACGCCGTCAAGTACGGGCGGGAGGGCGGCAAGATCGAGCTGACGTCCGAAGCGAATAACGGCAAGCTCACCTTGAGCGTGCGCAACGACGGCGAGGGGATTCCGCTGGAGAAGCAAACGCAGCTCTTCAAGCGGTTCAGCCGGCTGGATACCCCCAGCGCGACCGGCAAGAAAGGTACGGGGCTGGGGCTGTACATCTGCAAGGAGATCGTCGAGAAGCACGGCGGCGAGATTTGGGCCGACTCGAAGATGGGTGAATGGGTGAAGTTTAGCTTTACGCTGCCGAACTAAGGAGACCTTCTGATGTCCAATAGACAACGTATTCTAGTCATTGATGACGACGTCCAGGTCGTGGACACCGTGGAGACCCTGCTGCAAAGCGTGGGATACGAGACGTTTCATGCCTTCCGCACAGAGGACGGCATGGCGTTGGCCCGGCAAAATCGGCCCGACCTGATTTTGCTCGATGTGATGTTTTCCGGCCCACCCGGCCCCGACGGGTTCGAGACCTCGCGCCTGGTGCAGGGCGATCCCGCGCTGAAGGGGATCCCGATCATCATGCTGTCGGGGGTCAAGACGGTGATGGGGCTGAGCTACGATTTCACCCCAGACACGACGTGGCTGCCGATCAAGGCGTTCCTGGAGAAGCCGCTGCGACCCGACAAGCTGCTGCGGGAGATCGAGAAGGTGTTGGGGCCGCGGGAGAAGGTGTTGGCATAGGCATTCGATAGCGGCGCGTCCTGAGCGGAGTGGTGGTGTTGTTCCCACCACGTAGTCGAAGGATGCAGAGCGGTGATCGCATCGGGGCGTATCCTTCGACTGCGCAGCACAAACCGCTGCTCCGCTCAGGATGCTTGCACAGACAGGTGAAATGAATGGCTGCACGCGCCAGTCTCCTGGTCATTGACGACGAGTTCGGCATCCGCGAAGGGTGCCGGCGAGCGTTGTCGCCCCAGGGGTTTGCCGTGGATGTGGCCGGCGACGCGGCCGAGGGGTTGGCGCGGCTGGCCGCGGGCCAATACGACCTGGCGCTGCTCGACGTGATGATGCCCGGCATGAACGGGCTGGAATTGCTTGGCAAAATTCGGGAGCATGACCCCGAAATCGTCTGCATCGTCATCACGGGGTATGCCACCGTCGCCCTGGCGGTGACGGCCATCAAGCAGGGCGCGTATGATTTCCTGACCAAGCCGTTCAGCGTGGATGACCTGCTGCTGGCGGTGGAGCACGGCCTGGAGCACCGCCGGCTGATCCGGGAGCAGCGGCGCCTGCGGGAGGTGGAAGCAGGCGCAATTCGGTTGGCGGCCGAGAAGGGCAAGCTCGAGGAGATCGCCAAAGCCAAGGCGGCGTTCATCCGCCTGGTGACGCACGAGCTGCAGGCGCCGATCGCGGCGATTGACAGCTATCTGCGGCTGATCCTGGATGGCTACGTGGCGCCGGAGGATCAGCGCGGCATGTTGGCGCGCGCCGAGGCCCGCGCCCAGGAGCAGATGACGCTCATCGCCGATCTGCTGGAGTTCGGCCGGTTGCGCGACGGCCAGAAGCGCGGCCGCGTCCGCGCGGTGCGGCTGGACACGGTCTTGCGCCAGATGACCGAGGCGTTCGCCAGCCAGGCCGCTCAGAAGCAAGTGCAATTCGTCACAGAGCTGCCGGCCGAAGTCCCGCCGGTGCGCGGGGTGATGGCGGAGTTCAAGAGCATCTGGACGAACCTGGTGGGTAACGCAATCAAGTATACCCCGACCGGCGGCGCGGTGACGGTCCGGCTGTGGGCGGAGGAGGAGCGCGTGATCGGCCAGGTGCGCGACACGGGGATCGGCATCCCGGCCGAGGCGCTCGACAAGTTGTTCCACGAGTTTTATCGGGCAGATAATGCCAAAGCGATCGCGGCCCACGGCACCGGGTTGGGCCTGGCAATCACCAAACAAATCATCGAAGGCGCCGGCGGGCAGATCACGGTGACCTCGGAGCTTGGCAACGGCTCCACCTTCACCTTCACTCTGCCCGCGGCGGTCCATGCGTCACCCGACGCGCGGAATTATCAAGTCGGACAAGGAGGCCGGATGAGTCTGAAGATTATCGAAAAGGCAGCGATGGCGGCGTTTGTGTCCGGCGTGATGGGACAGTATACGGTGGTCGGCCCGCAGGTCAAGGCCCAGCAGGCCGATGGGCGCGAGCAGTTCGCGTTCGGCCCGCTCACCGATCCTGACCAATTACGCCTCGACTACAACACCACGATCTTGCCGCCCAAAAAGCACCTCTTGCCCCAGGAAGAGGTGTTGTTTACCTTCCGCACGGCGGATTTCTCGACCGTGCCCGCATTGGCGATCCAGCCGCAGGTGATCTTTGGCGTGCATACGTGCGATCTCCACGCCATGAAGCTCCTGGACGCGGTATTCGCCACCGGCGAGCAGGACGAGCACTACCTGCGCCGCCGCGAATCCTCGCTGATCATCGGCATCGAATGTTTGAAGCCCTGCGATGAGCATAGCTTCTGCAAGAGCATGAACACGCTGACGGCGAGCGATGGGTTCGACCTGCACTTGACCGATATGGGCGACGCCTATGCGGTCGAAGTGGGCACCGATGCCGGCGCTAAGCTGTTGCAGGACTACTGCCAGACCTGCGAGGCGTCCGAAGATGCCGTCGGCCGGCTGAACCAGGTGCTTTCCGAGAAGTGGCCGCGCTTCTCCTATCGCCTGGACTTCGACGGCGCCGAGCTGCCCTCGTTGATGGCGCTCAGCTACAAGGATCCGCTGTGGGACGAGCTGGGCAAGCGCTGCCTGGCGTGCGGTTCGTGCAACATCGTGTGCCCCACCTGCTATTGCTTTAACGTCTGCGACCGCATCTCGTTGGATGGGCAGACGGGCGAGCGGGCGCGTCTGTGGGACAGTTGCCAACTCGATGAATTTGCCCGCGTCGCGACCGGTGAGAACTTCCGCCACAAACGCGCCCAGCGCCAACGGCATCGTTTCTTCCGGAAAGGCAAGTACATCCCCGATATGCACAGTGAGTTGGGGTGTGTGGGCTGCGGCCGCTGCGCCCGCGCGTGCCTGGTGGATATCACGCCGGTGGGCGTCTGGAATGCGCTGTACCAGGCGCATGCGAGCTAGGGAGAGAGTGTCGTATGGCTATACCAACTGAAGGTTCGATCTACATCCCCAGCCCGGCCAAAATCGCCAAAGTCGAGCAATTGACCGCGCTGGAGAAGCTCTTCACGGTCGAATTGCCCGCCGGGCAATCGCTCGGCCATGACCCCGGTCAGTTTGTCGAGGTGAGCCTGTTCGGCATCGGCGAGGCGCCGATCTCGATCAGCTCGTCACCCTCCCGCAGCAACGGCCACTTCGAGTTGTGCGTGCGCAAGGTAGGCGATGTGACCGCGGCGCTGCACAATCTCAAGGCCGGCGCGACGATCGGTGTGCGCGGGCCATTCGGCCACGGTTTCCCCGTGGATCAGATGCGCGGCAAGGATATCCTCTTTGCGGCCGGCGGCCTGGGCCTGGCGCCCGCACGCAGCCTGATCAACCAGGTGCTCGATCAGCGCAGCGATTTCGGCCGGGTCGTCATCCTCTATGGCGCGAAGAATCCATCCGAGCTGCTCTTCCGCGATGAGTTGGAGGTCTGGGCCAACCGCAAAGACATCGAGTTCCACGTGACGGTGGATCGCCCCGATTCGACGTGGGTGGGGAACGCGGGGGTCATTACCACCTTGTTCAAGTTCGTCACGGTCAACCCGCGCAGCACCCTCGCTGTCCCCGTCGGCCCGCCGACCATGTACCGTTTCGTGCTGATGGAATTGCTCTCCAAGGGCATCCCGGAAGCGCAGATCTGGATGTCGTTGGAGCGGCGGATGAAGTGTGGCGTCGGCAAATGCGGCCATTGCCAGATCAATAACCTGTATTGCTGCCAGCAAGGCCCGGCCTTCACCTATGCCCAGGTGAAGGGCGTCGAGGAGGCCATTTGATGAAACCCAAAGTTGCGTTCTTCGATTTCACCAGTTGCGAAGGCTGCCAGCTTACCGTGGTGGACAGCCTGCAAACCCATGTGGATCTGCTCGACGCGGTCGAGATCGTCCAGTTTCGCGAGGCGATGACCGAAAAGAGCGAGGATTACCTGGTTGCATTTGTCGAAGGCTCGATCAGTCGCGAGAGCGACGAGGCGCGCCTGAAGCAGATTCGCGAGCGGGCCGCGGTGCTGGTGGCCCTCGGCGCGTGCGCGCACCTGGGCGGCGTCAATGCCATCCGCAACGCGATGCCGCTGCAAGATGTGCGCGAGTATGTTTATGGCGACAAGGCTGACTGGTATGAAACCTATCCGGCCCGGCCGCTCAGCGCGGTGGTCAAGGTGGATGCGTTCATCCCCGGCTGCCCGATTGACCGCGAGGAGTTTATCGAGGTCGTCAAGGCGCTGTTGGCGGGCCGCAAGCTCCCGATCCCCGACTACCCGGTGTGCGTCGAGTGCAAGCGGATGGAAAACGTCTGCATGTACGACCGCGGCGGCCAATGCCTGGGGCCGGTCACGCGGGCCGGCTGCGGCGCGATCTGCCCGACCTACGGCGACGGCTGCGAAGGCTGCCGCGGCCTGATCCCCGACCCGAATCGCGATGCGATGCGCGAAGTCCTCACGAAGCACGGCCTGACCGTAGACGACATGCTGGCGCGCTGGACGATGTTTGGGACGTATCAGCAGATGGAATTAGCGGCGAAGAAGTAAGGAGACAGGCATGGCCAATATCAACATAGAAGTCCACCACGTCACCCGCGTCGAAGGGCACGGGAACATCGTGGTTAACGCCAAGAATGGCGTGCTGGAGGAATGCCGGCTGGAGATCGTGGAGACCCCGCGTTTCTTCGAAGCGATGCTGCGTGGGCGACCCTACACGCAATCCAGCCACATCACCAGCCGCATCTGCGGCATCTGCGCGGTGGGGCACGCCACCGCCAGCCTGCGCGCTACCGAAACTGCTCTCGGCATCGAGCCATCGGAACAGACGGTGCTGCTGCGCAAGTTGAACTTCCACGGCGAGATCATTGACAGCCACGTGCTGCACGTCTATATGCTCGTGGCCCCCGATCTGGTCGGCGTGGGCTCGGTCATCCCCTTGGTCAAGATCGCGCCGGAGGTGGTGTTGCGCGCGCTGCGCATCAAGAAGCTCTCGGGCGATCTGTGCGCAGTCATCAGCGGCCGGCACACGCACCCGATCGCGATGGCGGTCGGTGGCTTCACGCATTTCCCCAAGATCGCGGAGTTGAAGGCGCTGCGGGTGCGGCTGGTGGATGCGCGGGTTGACATGGACGAGACGGTGAAGCTGTGCAAGACGCTGCCCTGGCCCCAGTTCAACCGCGAGACCGAGTACGTGGCGCTGCGCAAAGAGGATGAGTACGCGTTCATTGATGGCACGATCACAACCACCGACGGCGGGAAGTACGCGTTGAAGGATTACCGCCAGGTGACGAACGAGCGCATGGTGACGCACTCGACCGCGAA
>CAZYHE010000174.1:0-8465 GCA_964647225.1 uncultured Anaerolineales bacterium | reverse complement strand
TGCTGGAGGGCCGGCAGCGCGTCATCATCGTGGACGCGGCTGAAATGGGCCGCGTTCCCGGTGAGGTCGTGCGCTTCCGGCCCCAAGACGTAAAGCTGACCGGCTCGGCCGAACGGTTCTCGCTCCACCGCACCGCCGTGGCCGATGCGTTGGCGCTGGCCCATGCGCTCGGCCTGCCGTTGCCGGAGATCATCTTCTACGGTGTGCAGCCCGGACACACCGGCTGGAGTGATGAGCTTGGCCCGGAGGTCGCGGCCGCGCTGCCGGGGCTGGCAGATGCGATTGTTGCAGAAGTGCAGGAGGAAACATATGGCACAAGACAAAGGCCACATCCTGATCATTGATGACGATCCAGACATGGTCGTGGCGCTGAGCATGCCGCTGGAGGCGCACGGCTATCGGATTTCCCATGCGGCGAACGGCGATATCGGGCTGCGGATGGTCAAGGAACTCAAGCCGGACCTGATCATCCTTGACGTAATGATGGAAACCGCGACAGCGGGGTTCCACGTGTCGTTGGCGCTGCGCAGCCCCGATCCCGATTCGGAATATGCGGCGTACAAGGGCATCCCCATCCTGATGCTCACCTCGATCCACTCCACGACCCCGCTGCGCTTTGGGCCGGATCAGAACTACCTGCCGGTAGATGCGTTCGTGGATAAGCCGGTGGACCCGGACAAGCTGGTGGCCCAGGTGGCTGATCTGCTGGCGAAGAAGTAGCGGCGCAGACCTATCCCCTGCCCCCTCCCGGCCAGGGAAGCGGAAGCCCCCTTCTCCTCGCAGGAGCGGGGCTGGGGTGAGGTTTTATTCCCGCGGTTGTTTCGATTGTCAAATCCGTCCGATCACGGTATACTCCCACGTAGAAAGTGGGAGCCGAAATGCGTTCAAAGTCACCGCCCAAACCCGATGATCTGACACAGCATCTGAGCGGACGTCCGGAAATCATCTTCGCTGTTCTCTACGGTTCAGCCGTGGAGAGCGAGCGATATCGCGATCTGGACGTGGGGATCATGGTGGACCGGGCACGCGTTCCTGCGGCGGCCAGCCTGAATTACGCCTTTGGGATGAGCGCGACGTTGGAGAAGGCGCTGCAATTCCCCGTGGATGTGCGCGTGCTCAACGATGCGCCCCTGCCGTTTCGTTACAACGTCAGCCGCGGCCGCCCGCTGCTTGTGCGCGATTGGGGCGCCTGGTTTGATTTTCGCGAGCGGGCATGGGATGAATACCTGGATTTCCAGCCGGTTGCCCTGGCGTATCTGCGGGAGATGCGATGAGGGATGTAGACGCAATTCGCGTGCGCGATTTGCTTGGCGGGATCGCTGATGCGCTGCGCCGGTTACGTGAGCTTGGGCAGCTACCGGAAGATGTATTCCTGGCCGATTTCCGCAATACAGAAAGCGCCAAGTATCTGCTGATCGTTGCGACTGAAGCAGCGATTGACATCTGCAACCATGTCGTCGCGCGGCGGAGCGGCCGTGCGCCCGAAGACTACGCAGACTGTTTTGCCGTGCTCGTGGATCTGAGCGTGATCTCAACCGACCTGGCTGAGCGTTTGCAGCGGATGGCGCGTTTCCGAAACCTGCTGGTTCATGTTTATTGGCGCGTTGATAATCGCCGTGTCTACGAAGTCATCAGAGATAACCTGGGCGACCTCGATACGTTCAGGGGAGAAGTGCTTAGCGCCCTGGGGCTCTAGCGTCCACCGTCTCAACTACGGCTATGTCCTCCTCCCTCAAGCAAGACCCAGGTGTATGACAGGCGTCATTGCCGCGCCTGGGCTGATGTGCTTTAAGTTCAATAAACGATATTTCTCCGCAGCGGTCTCGTCACGAGGATCAAGATCATGGCTGAAAACGCAACACCGTTCGATCTGACTCCGCTCCGTCAAATTCTTGCTGAATACGGCAGCCAGAAGGGCGCGGTGATCCCGATTCTGCAGCGCGCACAAGATACATACGGCTATCTGCCCAAAGAAATTTTGGCCGAAATCTCCAAGCGCACCGGTATTCCGCTCACGCAACTGATGGGCGTGGCGACTTTCTACGCGCAATTCCGGCTGGAGCGTCGCGGCAAGCACCTGATTCGTGTGTGCGATGGCACCGCCTGCCATGTGCGGGGCGCGCCCAAGTGCATTGATGCAATGGAAAAGGCGCTGGGGGTGCCGGCAGGGGGCACCTCACCCGACTATGAGTACACGATGGAGATCGTCTACTGCCTCGGCTCGTGCGGTCTGGCCCCTGTGGCTGTCGTAGATGACAAGGTGCATGGGCGGTTGACTCCCAATCGCTTGGTGGAGCAATTGCAAACCCTGGAATAGGGTGACGGGGATCACTCGTCGGACCATGCCGGAAGACTTGCCCCGATCACCATACGGAGGAAGAATGAATCAGCCAGAATCGGTTGAAGAGGTCCTGAAACTCGCGATCGAACGCGAAATCGAGGCCTTTGACCTTTACAGCAAAGCTGCCGCGGGTACCAACAACTCAGCGATCCGCAAGGCGATGGAAGAGATGGCCGAACAAGAGCGCGGCCATCGCATCAAGCTCGAGAATATCGCGACGGGCAACGTGCGCTGGGCCATCCGCCGGTCGCGCACGGAGCGGGTCACTGATCTGCGGCTCAGCGATCACCTGGAGGGTGGCTCACTCGATCCTGGCGCCGACTACCAAGATATCCTCCTGTTTGCTGCCAAGCGCGAGAAAGCTGCGTACGAGTTTTACCAGGCGATGACAGAGTTGCTGGATGAGCCATTGATCCGGAACGTGTTCGAGATGCTGGCGGCCGAGGAACTCAAGCACAAGAACCGGCTGGAAAAGATCTACGAGGAAGTGGTTTACCAGGATTTCTGAGCAGGATGGCGGGGAGAGAGGGCATGAGTGGAATTCGCAACGCGACAGACCTGGCTCAACTGCGCAGTGATATCCGGCGCACAGTCCAGACGCGCCTCGATGCCGCTCCCCTGATTATTGTTGGGATGGGGACGTGCGGCATCGCCGCGGGCGCGGGTAAGGTCTGGGATGCCATCGCTGAGGAGTTAGCGAAGCGCGATCTGGACGTCGGTATGCAGGGTGTGGGGTGCATCGGCATCTGCGTGAAGGAGCCGCTGGTTGATATTCGGCTTCCTGGAAAGCCGCGTATGACCTATGCCAACGTCCAGCCAGAGATGGCGCCCCGATTAATTGCGGAGCACCTGATCGGCGGCCGGCCGATCGCGGAGTGGCTGCTCGGCGAATTGCAGAGCAACGAGCTTGATGATAGCGCAAAGCCGCTCTACCCCGAAGCGCCCTTCTACCGCAAACAGATTCGACTCGCCCTGCACAATTGCGGTTTGATTGATGCAGAAAGCATCGCGGCCTACATCGCGCGGGACGGCTATCTGGGGTTGGGCAAGGCGTTGGCCGAAATGACGCCCGACGCCGTGATCGCCGAGATGAAAGATTCCGGGTTGCGGGGGCGTGGGGGCGCGGGTTTTCTGACCGGTCTGAAGTGGGAGTTTGCGGCGCGCTCCAGAACCAAGCCGAAGTACGTGATCTGCAACGCCGATGAGGGCGACCCGGGCGCGTTCATGGATCGCTCGATCCTGGAGGGCGACCCACACAGCGTCATCGAGGGCATGGCGATTGCCGCGTACGCGATCGGCGCGACCGAAGGTTACATCTATTGTCGCGCCGAATATCCGCTGGCCATCGCGCGCCTCAAGACGGCTATCGCACAGGCACACGAACATGGGCTGCTCGGCGAGAGCATTCTGGGCAGTACTTTCAGCTTTGATCTGCATTTGAAGGAAGGCGCCGGAGCTTTCGTCTGCGGCGAGGAAATGGCGCTCATTGCCTCCATCGAGGGGCGCCGCGGTGAGCCGCGGCCGAAGCCACCCTTCCCGGCCGTTGCCGGTCTCTGGAACAAGCCGTCGAACGTCAACAACGTCAAGAGCTATGCGCTCACTCCGCAGATCATTCAGCGTGGGGCTGATTGGTTCCGTAGCATCGGCACCGACAAGTCGCCCGGCACGGCGGTCTTTGCGCTTACCGGCAAGATCAACAACACCGGCCTGATCGAAGTGCCGATGGGCGTCTCGCTGGGCGAGATCATCTTCGACGTGGGCGGTGGCGTGCCCGACGGCAAGAAGTTCAAGGCGGTGCAGACGGGCGGGCCGTTGGGTGGCTGCTTGCCCGCTTCGGCGCTCAACACGCCGGTGGATTTCGACTCCCTCACCGCGGCCGGCGCGACGATGGGCTCCGGTGGCATGATCGTGGTGGACGAAGACACCTGCATGGTCGAGTTCGCCAAGTACTTCTTAACCTTCGCCACAGCCGAATCGTGCGGCAAGTGCGTACCGTGCCGCATCGGCGGGCGGCGGCTGCTGGAGGTGCTGACACGTGTGACCGATGGCCAGGGTACGCTGGCCGATGTGGACACGATCCGCTATATTTCAGCGAACATGAAGGAGGCGTCGCTGTGCGCGCTGGGTCAACTGACCCCCGGCCCGGTGATGTCCGCGCTGCGGTTCTTCCAGGATGAACTCCTGGCCCACATCGAAGACAAGATTTGTCCGGCGGGCCAATGCAAGCCACTGGTGCGCGCCAAATGCATCAACGCGTGCCCGGCCGGGGTCGAAAGCCCCGCCTATCTGGCGTTGGTGGCCCAGGGCCGCTATGCCGAGGGGCTGGAGATCCATCGCCAGCGCAACCCCTTCGCCCTGGTGTGCGGCCGCGTCTGTCCCGCGTTCTGCGAGCAGAAGTGCCGCCGGGGCGAGATTGATGAACCGATCGCCATCCGCCTGGTCAAACGGTTTATGGCCGACCAGGAGTTCGCCCATCCCTGGACGCCTGAGCGGCTGGAAGGCGCCAAGTCGCAGCAGGTGGCTGTGGTGGGTGCCGGCCCGGCGGGCCTGACCGCGGCCTTACGTCTGGTGCAGCGCGGTTACGGCGTGACCGTGTTCGAGAAGCTGCCGATCCCCGGCGGCATGATGACTGTCGGCATCCCAGAGTATCGCCTGCCGCGCCAACCGCTTTTTGCGGAGATCGAACACATCCAACGTGCCGGCGTGGAGATCCGCTGCAATCAGGCATTGGGTGTAGATTTCACCCTGGATGATCTGCTGGAACGCGATGGTTATCATGCCGTCATCCTCGCCATCGGCGCGCACAATAGCCGCCGGCTGGGCGTGCTGGGGGAGGAGAAGCAGGGGGTTGTGTACGGCACCGACTTCTTGAAAGATGTTGCTCTCGGTAGTGACAAGGTGACAAGGTGGCAAGGCGACAAGGTGAATGAGGTAGATAAGTTCGCTCTGTCACCGGGTCAGCGTGTCACCTTGTCAGAAGTGATCAAAGGCAAGCGCGTTGCGGTCGTCGGCGGCGGCGATGTGGCGATCGACGCGGTGCGCACGGCCTGGCGGTTGGGCGCCAGTGAGGTGCATCTGGTCTATCGCCGCCAACGTGAGGACATGCCGGCTCACAAGGAAGAAATCGCGGCCGCCGAACAAGAAGGTACCCAATTCCATTTCCTGGCGAATCCGCTCCGTGTCCTCGGCGACGGACAGGTGGCTGGCCTCGTGCTGCAACGGCAGAGCCTGGGTGACTTCGACAACAGCGGCCGACGCCGCCCGATGCCTGTGGACGGCGACGAGGTTACGCTTGATGTAGATGTGGTGATTCCCGCCATCGGGCAGAGCACCGACATCTCATGGTTGGCCGCCAGGGGTAACGGCGCTCACCCGCCGGTCGAGATGACCCGGTCGAGCACGTTCGTCGTCAAGGACGCGTTCAATACCACCCGACCGGGCGTCTTCGCCGCCGGCGATGCAGTCAGCGGCCCGGCGACCGTCATCCAGGCCGTGGCGCACGGCAACCAGGTGGCAGTGGCTGTGGACAAGTGGCTGAAAGCCGGCGGCGCTACGACCAACTGGGCTGCGCAACCCAAGCCGCGCTACGAAACACAGCGCCCCGACATCGTGCAACTCTACAACCTGGACGACTATGCCAACGCCCTTCGGCCCCATGTGCCCGAACTCCCGGTGGCAGAACGCCAAGGCGGCTTCCGGGAGGTGGAGTTGGGCTACGATGAGCACACGGCGCGTGAGGAAGCGAAGCGGTGTTTGCGGTGCGATCTGGAGTGGTTGGATGTCATGCGAATCCCGCGGCCGCAGACGGTGTGAGGTCAGTAGCAGCTCGCGTGCCGTCGCCGGTCCGGCTATTAATGTATCCAGCGCGGCGCGTGCGTCGAAGCGTGCAACCTGGCGGTGATCATCCCGCAGCCGCGGTCGAAGGGCGTGCATGCGATTGCATTGGGCTAGGATTTCAAAGGGTAGATAACCGATGGATTTTGTGCTTCACAACCTACGCCTGAAAGAGCTCGTTGCTATCGTGCAAGAGAACAAACGCTTCTATGAAGATTTCGTTGTCTTTTTGCATGAACAGGACTTTGAGTCGGTGTCGGAGTTTATCCACGAACCATTGAACGAGATTCGGAAGTTTGTGGAACCACTTTTCCCCGAGACCGGAAGCTGGGAATGGCCGGCCATTTCTGAAGTTATGTTAGCAAGGCTTGAGGGGAGCCGTCGGGCGCTGAAGGGGACATTATTTGAGGAGGTTGTGCGTCGCAATCTACGCATCCTGGTGCATGAACACCAATTACCGCTCGTCGTAAGTGACGCGCAGGTCAAGATCGGCGACGAGACGTATGATGTGCAAGTCGTAGGCAGTGCAGGCAAGATTCTGATTCCAGTCAAGACGCGTGAGACGATGGGTGGTGGACACGCGTTGCTGTTCACGAGAGACATCTACAAGTCTATCTTGGTGGCGACTGAAAACGGTTACCAGTGCGTTCCGATTGTCATTGCCGAATCTTGGGTAGGCAATCTGGATGATCTGAAATCCGCGCTGTACGTGTATATCCAAGCTAACCCGAACCAGATAGCGGCCATCGAACCGCTTTTGGCGGAGAAGCTGATTGACTTGTTGCCATTGCTTGCTGGCATCAGCTCTGCGGGCTAGAGCAAGGTCGGTTGGTGAAGGCGTTGGCGTGCAATCTCACAGTATTCAGGATTGCTATCCACGCCAACGAAGCTTCGACCGAGGCGTTGCGCGACTACGGCTGTGGTACCACTGCCGAGAAAAGGATCTAGCACGATCCCGCGTTGCGGGCACCCGGCAAGAATGCAAATCTCTACCAGTTTTTCTGGGAATACCGCGAAATGTGCATCCCGTGATTTCGATAGGGGAATTTCCCAGACTGTCCTGCGGTTGCGACCCAGGGGGTGAAAAGCCTGATCCCAGCGGCCGCTATGCAGGTTCGACACGCCGGCATATTTTCCTTGCTCTGGCGTACCATTCTCGGTTTTGTCGAAATGGTTGCGGCCACCTCGCATTTTGCTTTCGGGGCTAAACGTGACGTGCGGCTCCCGGATGGCGTCAATGTCGTAGTAATAGTCCTTGCTCTTTGCAAATAGAAAAACGTATTCGTGGTCGGTCGTGGGACGATTTTTCACTGAAGATGGCACGGCGTTGGGTTTGTACCAGATGATGTCTGATCGCAAGAGCCAGCCAGCTTCTTTCAACGCTAGGGCGACGCGCCAGGGCATTCCGAGCAATTCGCCATCATCATACTTGTCGCCCAGATTGAGCCACAATGTGCCATCGTCCCTGAGTGCGCGACGGCACTCGGCAAACACGAGCAATAAATTGCGCACGTATTCGTCTGGCGATTTCTCATTGCCGATCTGTAGCGACGTGCTGTAGTCCCGCTGCTGATAGTACGGTGGGCTAGTGACGATACAATGAAGGGATGCGTCGGGCAAATCGCGCAGACATGTCCTGGCATCTCCCGCAATGATCGAATCCACCCAGAGAGGATCAATCGCCGTGGTCATCGGCTGTCTCCGTGAGTTGCGTCAATGTAAGTCCCGCTTTGGGGCGATCCAAAGCGATTTGTTTCTGGATTGCTTCAATAACGTAGTTTTGTAGCTACTGCCCTTTGATGGCAGCTTGGATTTTGAGTTCCTGGTGCAGTGTTGCCGCGAGCTTGATATGAATTTGCTTCAACTTGCCGCCTCGTCATGCTGAGAGTAGTGAGTAGTATACCTGAGGTATATTTATACCCCTGAAATGGATCTGATGCAAATTCGGCTCGTTCGGGGCACGAGAAACTCATGTGTGTCAGGGAGAAGGATTGTCCCATGCCTACAGTCAACTTAACCATAGACGGCCGCAAACTCAAGGCCGAAGCCTTCCAAACCGTCTACGAAGTCGCGACGGCCAACGGGATCTACATCCCGGCGTTGTGCCACCACCCGGCGCTGCCGCCGGAGGGCGCGTGCCGCGTCTGCCTGGTGGAGATCGAACGCCAGCGCGCGCTGCAGCCGGCCTGCACCTTCCCCGTCACCGAGGGTCTGGTCATTCACACGAACTCGCCCAAGGTGCGCGAGGCGCGCAAGTTCGTGCTGGAGTTGATCATCTCCGACCACCCGC
>CAZYHE010000173.1:0-8473 GCA_964647225.1 uncultured Anaerolineales bacterium | reverse complement strand
CGGCGCACACAGCCGCACATCCATCCCCAGCTTGCACCCGCCGATCATCAGCGAGTTGCCCATGTTGTAGCGCGCGTCCCCGACGAAGCAGTAGGAGATTTGCGCCATCGGCTTAGGGGAATGCTCGATCATGGTGAGCGCGTCCGCCAGGAATTGCGTGGGGTGAAATTCGTTGGTCAGGCCGTTCCACACCGGCACGCCAGAATACTGCGCCAACTCCTCGACGCGCTCCTGGCCGAAGCCGCGATATTCGATGCCATCATACATGCGGCCGAGCACACGCGCGGTGTCCTTCATGGATTCCTTGTGGCCGATCTGCGAGCCTTCCGGCCCCAGGTAGGTGACGTGCGCGCCCTGGTCGTGTGCGGCGACCTCGAAGGCGCAACGGGTGCGGGTCGAGGCCTTCTCGAAGATCAACGCGATATTCTTGCCCACCAGACGCGGCTTCTCATAGCCACCGTACTTGGCGGCCTTCAGATCGGCGGAGAGCTTCAGGAGGAACCGAAGCTCCTCCGGGGTGAAGTCCAATTCCTTCACGAAACTGCGGTTGCGGAGATTGAAAGCCATCGTGCGACTCCTTGCAATAATTCACGCGGCGCGAGGCGCCCAGCGGGACGCCGCCCACGCGGATGCATTCTAGCACGAAAAGAGCGACAGCGTGAAAACGGCCCGCGGGCGGTTTGTCATTCATGCTGCGGTTCGGTATAATCTCCGCGCGCACGAAAAAATCAAAAGCCTGGATACGTGAGGAACATGGTATGGACCTGGGCAGACTGACCACCGAACAACGCAACCCAAACACGGTCAACCTCGATCAGATGACCAGTCTGGAAATCGTCACGGCCATCAGCCGGGCGGATGCCGGGGTGCCGGCGGTCATCGCCCCGTGCCTGCCGGTGATCGCCGCGCTGGTGGATCGGATCGTCGCCGCGTTGCAGGCCGGCGGCCGGCTGATCTACATCGGCGCGGGTACCAGCGGCCGGCTGGGCGTGCTCGACGCGTCGGAATGCCCGCCCACCTACAACGTCCCGCCCGATCGGGTGGTCGGGCTGATCGCGGGCGGCGATTGGGCGCTGCGTCACTCGGTCGAAGGCGCAGAAGATGACCCGGAATTGGGCGCAAGCGATGTGCGGGCCAGCGAGCTGAACGGCCGCGACGTGCTGGTGGGGATCGCGGCCAGCGGCCGCACCCCCTACACGCTGGGCGCGATGCGCTATGCGCGGGCGGCGGGCGCGGCGGTCGGGTGCATCGTCAACACACCCGGCTCCGAGATGGCGCAGCTCGCCGACTACCCCATCGTCATCCTCTCCGGCCCCGAAGTCGTGACCGGCTCCACCCGGATGAAGAGCGGCACCACGCAGAAGCTCGTCCTGAACATGCTCTCGACCGCGGCCATGGTGCGGCTGGGCAAAGTCTACAGCAACTTGATGGTAGACGTGCAGGCGTCCAACGCCAAGCTCATCCAGCGGGCGACAAACATCGTCCGGGAAGTGACCGGCGCAGATCCCGCCGAGGCGCGACAGGCGATCGAACGCTACGGATCGGCCAAGGTCGCCATCTTTGCGCTGATGTCGGGTGTCACGGATGCGGACGCGGCCCGCGCCGCTTTGGCTGCGCATGGCGGGCGGCTGCGGGAGGCGTTGGCGGCGGTTACCGGCTGACCCGCTCCCGGCAATCCGCCTACTGCTGATCCGACCGATCCCTGTTTGCCAAATCCCCGCGCCTATGCTAGAATCGGCTTTATGTTTGCAGCTATTGCGAGTGGGCGGCCGGGGTGCGCCGCAGGGTGACGCACGGGATGATCGTTTTCGGCTGTTCCATTGCGACAGCGCATGACGTTCGCCTGTCGGAAGCGCTTGGTCACTGCCCCAACCAGGCATCCGCAGCAACGGGCCACCTGACTCGTGGCGTGCGAAGTAAAATCTCGCGCCTTGAGTCTGTTTTCTGTCCGGCGCAGCCAGATAGCTGTGCGTCAGGCCAGATCCCTCCACCAGGAGCGTAACAGAACAGATGACTGTCATTGACTATCCGAGGCCTTCACGGCTGACCAATTGGCTGGAAGGCAAAAGAGGCAGCCGGATCATCAATTTCGTGATGATCCCCCTTTTGCTGATCGTCGCGCTGCTCCTCCCACCCATCTCACTGATACAGCGCTTTTCCGGCATCGGCTACGAACGCATCCGCGATGCGGGCGGTACGCTGACTGGATCTGATGGTACGCAGGTCACGTTCCTGCCCGGCACGGTCAAGCAGCCGTTCGGCGCCACCCTGAGCGCCGTGCCGCGCGTCAGTTTCCTGGAGGGAAGCGCCGGCAAGGAGCTCCTGGCTGCGGCCAAAGCGATCCCGCCACAACTCGTTGCAAAAAGCCCCCTCTACCAGGTAAAAACGCGCGGGGATGCGACAGCGGAGACGACGTGGGTCATGCCGATCCCGAACGACAGCGAACCGTACGAAACGCTGGACATCTACACCTGGGATGCGGCAAAGCAGAGTTGGCAGTGGCTCCCGCACCGCATCATTGCCGAGGATGATCAGATCGAATCCCGCGTCCCCGCGGTGCCATCATCGGCGTTGATCGTCCAAACCAACCCGAAGCCGCCCGTGCTGAGCATGGATCTCGGCCCGGCGGCCGCGCTGCCGGCCGATGGCAAGGGCGCAGTGGGCCAGGTCCACCCGACCGGGCTTTACCTGGGCGCCGGCGGCGGGATTGACGGCGCGCTGGATGCGAACTGGGATCGGCTCGCCAACACCTACGAAATCGTCCCGGTCATCCGCAACTACGAAGGGCCGGTCGTGCGCAGCGATCTGCTGGCGAACATGCTGGTGGACGGTAAACAGCGCGATTCGCATATCAACGCGCTCGTGAGCCTCGCAGTCGGCAATCTCTACAAAGGGGTTGACATTGACTACCGCGGGCTGGATCCCAACCTGCGCGGCGAGTTCAACCAGTTCATCGCCGCACTCGCCGAAAAACTACACGCACAAAGCAAAATCCTCGCGGTGCGCGTCGAGCCGGCCAACCAGGTCGCGGAAGACCGCTGGGACACCGGCCCCTACGACTGGTATCCGTTGGGCCTGCTGGCCGACACCGTGAAGATCCCCGCGCCGGTGGACCCGCGCAGCTATGCACCCGATGGGCAGCTAGACGCCCTGCTCAGCTATGCGGTCGGCCAGATCAATCGCGACAAGGTGCAGCCAATCTTCAGCGGCCAGAGCATCGAACAGGCCGGCAACTATCTGATCCCCAAAGGGTATGCGGACGCGTTGCAGCCGTTGCTCGGCCGCATCAAGCCCGACCCGACGGTCGTCGAGCCGGGCAAGCCGCTCAACCTGGCGCTTGTCTCGGCTCGTCCCACCAGCGGCCTGATCTATGATCCGAACATCGGGACTTATGTCTACCGCTACCAGGACGATCAGGGCAGCGCCCGCACCGTCTGGCT
This sequence comes from uncultured Anaerolineales bacterium, assembly GCA_964647225.1. Taxonomy (GTDB): domain Bacteria; phylum Chloroflexota; class Anaerolineae; order CG2-30-64-16; family CG2-30-64-16; genus CAZYHE01. The sequence continues at coordinate 5,033 of CAZYHE010000173.1, read as the reverse complement.
GGAGAACGCAGCCAGCCTGAGCCACAAACTCGATCTGCTCAAGCGTTACAACATCCAGGGCGTCACCATCGAGAGTATGCCGGCTGACGGCCAGGATGCCGACCTCTGGCGGCTGATGCGCGACTACCAGCAGGGCCGGAGCGTGCCGATTGACAGCAACTTCGCCGTGCAGTGGACTATTAAAGGAAGCGACGGCAAGCAGATCAGCCAGGTGCGCCCCCTGACAGATCCAGGCGTGGCGCTGGCCGCACCGCTCGCCGCAGGCGAACTGCAGATCGAAGCGGCGATCGTGGATCGCGGTCGCGTCGTCCACAAAGAAAGCGCCTCTGGCGTCACCGTCGCCACCTACACCCCCGTGCCCACGCCGACCCCGGTCTTCACGCCGACCCCGTCGCCCAGCCCCACGCCGAGCTTTGCCCGGCTGACCGTGCAGAATGGGCCGGTGAACGTCCGTTCCGGCCCCGGCACCGGCTTCACGCGCGTCGGTGAGGTCCAAACAGGCGCGACCTATCGTATCACCGGCAAGAACGAAGCCGGCGATTGGTATCAGTTCAACTACAGCGAAGACCAACAGGGTTGGCTCGCCGCCAGCTTCGCCGCGGCGAGCGGCCCGGCCGATACGGTCGCAGTCATCAAGGCGGCGGCCCCCGCGGCCGCGCCTGTAGCCGCCAGCAAACCGGCGGCCGCGGCGCCCGCCCCGGTTGCGGCTGGCCCGAGCTTTCCTCCGGCCGGCGGCTATTTCGGCTATGGCGTGCAGATTGACCCGTGGGGCAACCGCGGCGCCGCGATTGCGGCAACGAAGGGGATGGGCTTCGGCTGGGTGAAGGTTCAGATCCCCTGGAAGAATTTCGAAGGCTCAGCCGGCCAGAAAAATTTCCCGGATGATATCGTTGGCGATCTGTCCGGTGCTGGCCTCAACGTCTTGTTGAGCATCGTCAAGGCGCCGGATTGGGCACGCCCAGGGAATACCGATCGCGGCGTCGAAGGCCCCCCGGCCGATCCGGGGACGTATGCCAGCTTTGTGGGCGCGATTGCGGGTCACTACAAAGGTCGGATCAAGGCGATCGAGGTCTGGAACGAACAGAACCTCTGGTATGAGTGGGGCCGTGAACCATTGGATCCCGGCCGCTACGTCACCTTGCTGTGCAAGGCCTACCAAGCGATCAAAGCTGCCGACCCCAACATCGTTGTCGTGGCGGGCGCCCCGACCCCGACCGGCGTCAACGATGGCTCGACCGCGATTGATGACGTTGTCTACCTGCAGCGCATGTACGCTGCCGGCGCCAAGAACTGCTTCGACGCGGTCGGTTCGCATCCCAGCGGCTACAACAACCCGCCCGATGCGAAATTCGGCTACAATAACCCGGCGGAACCGAGCTTCAAGAACCACCCAAGTTTCTTCTTCCGGGACACGATGGAACGCTATCGCCAGGTGATGGTTGCCAACGGCGACGCCGGCAAGCGCGTCTGGCCGACCGAGTTCGGTTGGGCGTCTACCGGCAGCCCGCACACCGGTTACGAATATGCGCGTGAAAATACGCCGGAAGAACAAGCGCAATTCATCGTACAAGCGTACCAGATTGCCAAGAGCTGGGGTTGGGTCGGCCCCATGTTCCTGTGGAACCTGGACTATAACATCACGCAGCCCAGCACAGAACTGGCCGCTTTCGGGATCATGGGCCGGCCCGCGCAAGACGCCCTGGCACGTATGCCGAAGTAATCAGGATTGGATCCTAACCGGGATAAACCGGAACCGCCAAGACGCCAAGCGCGCCAAGACCAAAACTCCGGGCCTTAGCGCCTATCCGAATAACTTGCTCGGGCCGGTCTCTGACCGTGCCCGGCTCGGTCGGAGACCGGCCTTAGCAGTAATTCGGAGCTTTGCATCTTGTCAACTAACCCGTTCATCGTTTGAGAGGAACTTACATGCGCCTGGATCAACGATCCTCAATGGTCGTGCTCACGATCGTCGTGGTGGGACTGGCCCTCGCCGCGGGCCTGGTGATCCCGCTCGCTTCGGGCGGCGGACGCGGCAGCGCGGCGCCCACCGCCTGGACGCCGCCGGCCACGGCCACGGCCACCGCAGTGCGGCCCACCCTGACTGTCCGGCCAACCCTCACGCCGCGCGTCGGGTCGCCGACCGCCCGGCCCGCCACCGCGACATCAACCCGCCCGCCCGCCGCGGCCACGGCGACCGCAGCACCCGCCAGCCCAACCGCCGCCACCCAGACGCCGACCCGCGTCGCGGCAACCGCGACATTGACCGCCACCGTGCGCCTCGCGGCGACTGCTTCGCAAACACTGACAGCCACCGTGCGCGCCGCCGCGACCCCGGCCGCCGCCACACCGGTCGGCCCGACGCGAGCTGCGCCATCCGGCGGCGCGGCCATCGCCCAGATCAGCGAAGGCCCGCTCACGCTGCGCACCAGCCCCAGCCGTGATGGCGGCATCTTTGCCATGGCGCAGGTCGGCGAGACCTACACCGTCACCGCCCGCACAACTGATAGTAGCTGGCTGCAGGTTTGCTGCGTCCAGGGCAGCCCCGTCTGGCTGTCGGCGCAATATGTGACGATCACCGGCACGCTCAGCACGCTGCCGATCAAGCCATAACATTATCCCATTTCACGGAGACGATACCCGATGACCATCAGCCGCCCGTCCAAGACCCCGCGACCGATTTTCTTGACACTCGTCCCCACTCTGCTCATCCTGGCGCTGCTTGTCGCCGCGTGTGGCTCAGCCCCCGCGCCGGCCCAGCCCACGGAGATCGCCCGCGTGACGGCCGCCGCCGTGCCCGCGACGGCCACGCCCGTGCCGCCGACCGCGACGACTGCGCCGACGGCCACGCCGATCCCGCCCACCGCGACGCCCCCGCCGACCGCCACGGCCACGCCGACCGCCACGGCCACCCCCGCGCCGACCGCCACAGCGGTCCCGCCATCGTTAAAGATCACTGCCGACACACTCAACATTCGCTCCGGGCCAGGCACGGCCTACTCGGTGTTGGGCAAGTTGAACCGCGACGCCGTCGTCAAGCTGGCCGGCAAGAGCGAAGACGGCAAATGGTGGCAAATCGAAGTTGAGGAAGGCAAGGGGTGGGTTTCCGCCGACCTGGCGACCGCGTCCGGGCCGGTCGAACAGCTCACGGTCGTCAAGGTGGCGCCCCCGCCGACCGCTGCGCCGCAACCTGCCGCGGCGGCCGCCGCCCCTGCCGCCGCGGCAGCGCCGCGGCCCTCTGGCGGCGGCTACTTTGGCTACGGCATCCAGATTGATCCCAATAGCGATCGCGGGGCCGCGGTGGGCGCCGTCCGCGGGATGGGCTTCAACTGGGTGAAATTCCAATTGCCCTGGAAAGATTTCGAGGGCGGCGGGCCTGGGCAACGCAACTGGCCCGACGACGTCATCGGTTCGATCAACGGCGCGGGCCTGAACATCCTGGTCAGTATCGTCAAAGCGCCGGACTGGGCCAGGCCCGGAAACACCGACCGCGGCGTCGAAGGCCCACCCGCCGATCCGGGCACCTACGCGTCATTCGTGGGCGAGTTTGCGGCGCGCTATTGCGGCCGCGTTCAGGCCATCGAAGTTTGGAACGAGCAAAACCTCGACTACGAGTGGGGCCGCGAGCCACTCGACCCGGCCCGCTATGTGCGGTTGCTCGCCGCGGCTTATGGCGCGATCAAACGGGGGTGCCCAGGCACCGTGGTCGTCAGCGGCGCGCTCACGCCCACGGGCGCGCCCCCGCCAGTGGCGATGGATGACTTCACCTATCTGGAACTGATGTACCAGGCCGGGCTGCGGAACTACGCCGACGCCATCGGCGCGCATCCGAGCGGTTTCAACGTGGCCCCGGACGTGCCTGGCGGCGGGCCGGCCTGCGACTTCATCAAGAGCCAGGGCTCGCTCTACGTCGGACCGTGCAACTCGCCGCACCATTCGTGGAGCTTCCGCTCGACCCTGGAAGGCTACCGGAACATCATGGTGCGCTACGGCGACGCCAACAAGCGCATCTGGCCGACCGAGTTCGGCTGGGCCGCCGGCTGGACCGGCCAGCCCGGCTACGAATACGCACAAGACAACACCCCAGACGAACAGGCACAATGGACCGTCCGCGCGTATCAGATGATGCGCAACTGGGGCTTCGTCGGGCCGGCCTTCTTGTGGAATCTGAACTACAACGTAAGCCATCCCGGCACCGAACTGGCCCAGTGGGGCATCATGGGGCGTCCGGCATATGGCGCGCTGCAGGCGATGCCGAAGTGACGCCGATGCCTTGTGACGACGAGACACACTTTGCAGGTCGAGACTCGCACAACAACATGAAACGCACGCCGACATTCCAAGCTATGTGGCCGTGGCTGCTGATGGGCCTGGTCCTGGTCATGGGGCTGGCAATTGCCTCCTGTGGCTCTGGGGCCACGCCGGCGACCCCCACACCGACCAAGACACCGCGTCCGGCCGGTGGTCAGGCCACCGCCATTCCGCGGCCAACCGAGGCGGCCAAACCGCAGGCCGCGGCGCCCACGGCGGTCGCGATCACCGCGGCCGTAGCAACAGCGGCGCCCACGCCAGCGGCCACGGTCACGACGGCCAAACCCGCCACGGCGCCGGCCGCGACGGCCGTCCCGCCGACCGCCAAACCCGCCGCACCGCCCCCACCCGCGACGGCCGGCGGGATGGGTTCACCTGATTTCGGCGTGCAGGCGTTCCTCTGGTGGCGCCCCGAAGTCGCCGACCGCGATCTTAACCTCGTCAAAGAAGCCGGCTTCACCTGGGTGAAGCAGTACTTCGCCTGGCAGGACATCGAGGGCGCCAGCAAGGGCCACTACGATTGGGAACGCACCGACCGGATTGTGGAGGAAACGAACAAGCGCGGGATCAAGCTGTTGGTGCGCATCGGCATGGATCCCGATAAACCGTTCTGGGCCGGCAATCCGCCGGACAACACGCAACATTTCACGGACTTCGTCGCGCAGACGGCCGCGCGCTATCGCGGCCGGATCAATGCGTATCAGATATGGAACGAGCCGAACCTG
>CAZYHE010000172.1:0-8501 GCA_964647225.1 uncultured Anaerolineales bacterium | reverse complement strand
CGCCATCGGCACGGGAACGGCAACAAACACGCCGACGGCTACACCGACCAGCACACCGACGCCAACCGACACACCCACGGCCACGCCGGTCAGCACGCCAACGAACACGCCGACGGTCACACTGACCCAAACGCCGACGCCCACTGACACACCGACAGCGACGCTTACCCAGACGCCGACGGTCACCCCGACCAAGACACCAACGGTCACCCTGACCGCCACGCCCACGGCGACCCCGACCACCACGCCTACGGCCACGCCGACACGGCGGTACTTCATCTACCTGCCGATGCTCGTCAGGCAGCCAGCGCTAACCTCCACGCCGACCGTGACACCCACCTTCACCCCCACACCATCGGTGGCGCTAGACCTGCGCCATCCGAACGATGTGGCGGTGGACCCGCTCACCCAGCGCATCTACGTCACGTCGCGGGACAACAACAAGCTGTTCATGTTGGATGGCCTGACGATGAATGTGCTGGGTGTGGCGCCGACCCTGGGCGAGCCGTGGGGCGTCGCCGTCAATCCGTATACCAAGAAGGTGTACGTCGCCAACCACGGCAGCGGCCAGGTCAGTGTCTACGATGCGGCGACCCTGATGCACTTCGTGAACATCCAGATCGGTGCCAAGCCGACCTTCGTGAAGATCAATCTCGTCACGAATCAGGTATTTGTGCCGCTCTATGGCTTCAACGGCGTCGCCATCATCAACGGTGCGACCGATCAGGCCGGCATCAGCGGCGCTGACCTCGGGCCGTGGGGTCTGGCCGTCAATGAAAAGCTCAACCGGGTCTATGTCGGCAATCGCGATGAGGGCACGATCATCACCCTGGATGGCAACGATCGTTTCCATCGGATCGAGGATCATACCATCAGGGCGTGCGAGGATCAGGGCGCGGCGCCTTACGCGATGGACTACGACGCGACCCGCGAGCAGCTCTACGTGGTCTGCTCGATCTACGGCCACATCAACCGGCTGGTAACCTATAAAGCCGTGGCTGGCGGCGTCTTCGGCGTCGCGCCCACCGCTATCTCCGGCAGCGATGAGAACGGTGGCGGCGGGCTGGCGGTCAACCCGACCACCGGCCACGTCTTCGTCACAAGCAGCACGATGGGCGTGGTCCCCGTCATCAGCGGTGACACATATAATGTCTTGGCCACGGTGCCGGTGGGTCAGAATCCGTTTGGGGTGACCGTGGATCCAACAACAGGCCGTGTATACGTCGTCAACCGGGGCGCCAATAGCATCTCGACCATCCAGGACAACTTCGGCCCCTGATGAAGATCGCCAGGTGACTTGAAATGCACCGGCCGGGTGAGCGCTGACATCCGCTCACCCGGCCGGTGCTGATATTCCAAAACGCAACTTGTGCGCCCGGCTTTCGGCTTCGTTCGCCTGAAGAGACGTGGACAGGCTCACTCCGGCAGCGGCACGGTCAACACCCCCCGCGTCATCTCCCCCGCCGCGGACTCCACCGCCAGCGAGCCGCCGACGATCGCCATGAGGGTGCTGTGGAGCGCCAGACCTTGCCCCGCGCCGGTCAGCTCGCCCGCTGGTTCCAACCGTCCGCTGCCGTTGTCGGCCACGGTGAGGCGGAATTGGCCGCCATCCGCACCCGCGGCGATCTCCAGGCGGGGCCGCTGACCCGCGGCGCCGGCGGGTCGCGCGTGCTTGGCGGCGTTGCGCACCAGCTCCCGCGCCGCGTAGCAGACTGTCTCGGCCGCTTCGGGTCGCAGCCGCGCGGCCGCGGCGACCGCCGCTTCGTCGTATTGCCACGTCACCTGGCTGAACGCGGCCGGGAATTCCACCTCCACCATCTTGCGCAGCGCGGCGAGCAGCCCCAGGCGGGCGATCTCCGGGAGGGCGGTGGGGGGCAGTTCGCGCAGCAGCCGCGATACCTGGCCGTGCGCGTCGGCGAGTTGGGCCAGCGCGGCGTCGGTTCCCTGTCCGGCGGCCAATCCCAGCATCGCGGTGTGGATCAGCGGCAGCACCTCGTCGTGCAGGACGCGCCGTGTGCGCTGATCGAGGAGCTGAGTGGCAGCCATCCGCTCGCGCTGCAAGCGCATCAGCCGCTGGGAGAGCGCCACGCTGGCCGCCGTGTCCATTAGCCGCTCGCCGGTCGAGCGCGCGATCTCGATCTCCTCGCGCGTGTACAGGCTGCCATCGTGCCGCGGCCCGAAGAGCAGCACGCCGATCAGCCCCCGCTCGCGCCAGAGGGGCACGGCCCAGGTCGCGCCGCCCTGCTCGGCGGGATCCACCGCCAGGATCAGCCCGCCGACGGCGCCCGCGGGCAGGCTGGCCGGGGGGAGCGCCGGCGCGGGCCGGCCGGCCGGATAGCTCTGCGGGCTGACCAGGGTCGCGGTTGGGCCGGCGGGGATCAGATACGCGATGGGGGTGTTCAGCAGGTTCTCGCAGAGCGCGCGGAAGGGGTCCGGCGCGGCCGGCAGATCTCCCGGCTCAGCGACCAGTGCGTCGTACCAGCGTTGGCTGGCGACGAAGGGCCGCAACTGCTGCATGGTGTGTTCCCATTCGGCGTAGGAGCGCCAACTCAACAGCGCGAAGAAGACGGTCATCAGCAGCGCGGTGAGCAGGACGGCATAGACCGGTTCCAGTCCCCACGCCAGCGCGCCGCCCATCAGCCCGCCGTAGCCCGCGGCCAGCAGGAGCGCGCGGCGCCATTGCCGGGCCAACCCCTGCCGCGGCAGCGCCTTCCCCGTGAATAACTCGTAGGCGGTCATGGCCTGGCCGAGCAAGATCACCACGGCCCCGATCAGCGACGAGATGACCAGGTCGAACCCGCCGATGACCGCCAGCGCGCGTCGGGTCAGCAGGTAGTAGCCGTCCACGCGCGTCTGGGTGACGATCCACACCAGCACAGTCGCCACGAGCACGCCCACTGCGATCAGCAGCAGCGACGCCGCGATCAGCCAGGGCCGCGCGCGGGTGCGGGCGGCCTCGCCCATCATCCGGCCCGCTGCGGCCGGCCCGCGGATGACATCCAACGACAGGATGACGCACAGCAACACATAGAGCGGGTAGGCGAGAGACACCACCGGGATGCCGAAGGTTGCAAATTTGACCGCCTCACGCGCCGGCCAGATGAGCGGGGCGAGGGCTGAGATCACCGGCACGTAGGGGATCCCCAGGAGCGCCAGACACGCAAAGCCGATGACCAGGATGCCGCCGGTCAGGGTCAGCCCGCCCCGATGCCGGCGGCGCAGCAGGCTCCCTGGATCGGCCCAATACCCGCTATACCACAGCAGGACGACGTACCAGACGAACGGCAGCAGCAGGACAGGCGCCATGCCGAGCGCCAGCCAGAGGGTATTGCTGCGCGTCAGGGTCCAGGTGTCGCTCAGCAGCAGGGCCGAGTGGCTGATGAAGAACGCGCTGCCCAGCAGGAAGCCGCCCGCGGTCACCGCGATGCCGAGGTTGCGGCGCTCGGCGTTGAGCCAGAGGGTGAGACCCAGCCACAACAGCAGGATCGTGTTGGAGAGGGAGAGCGCGACGAGCGCCCAGGTCAGGAGGAGGTTGGGGATCATGGGGGTACCTGGTGACACGGTGGCAAGGTGACAAGGTGACAGCGTGACCGGGAACGCGATAGACCAGGAAACAAGTAGACAAGGAGACAAGGGGGTAAAGACCGGGTCAGGGTGTCCATGGTTTCCACTCATCTCGTTCGTTCAGCACCGCCGCGTTACCATCGTCATCCCAGCGGATGAGCCGGCCGGTGAGGGCGATGATGGCGGCGCGGGTGCGTGCGATCTTTTCGTCGGTGGCGGTGCGGTTGAGATCCCAGGCCGCATAGATCTGGCCGTTGACGCGGCTGATGGTGCGTTTGTCGCGGAAGCCGACCTGGGCGGCGATCTGTTCGTTGGTCAGCCCTTGCGCCAGGAGCCGCGCTACGGCTTGTTCGTTGGGTTCGAGCAGCGCCATCGGGTCGTGCGCGTCTTTGCTGCGCACCTCCTGCACCCGCGACGCGATGTCGGGGTCAATGAAGCTGCGGCCCGCGACCGCATCGCGGATCAACGGGATCAGCATGGCGGGCAGCAGATAGTTCGATTTGCGGACGTAGGCGAAGTGGGTCAGGATGCCGGAGCGTTGGAAGTCGCGGTAGTATTGGTCGTCATCCTGGATCGAGTAGAAGATGACCGGCAGCCGCGGAAACTCGCGGCGGATCGCGGTGGCGGTCTCGATGCCGTTTTTGCGGCCGGCAAGCTGGACATCCATCAGGATCACGTCCACGGGCTGCGCCAGGCAATACTCCAGCGCGGCCTCCCCGCTATCGCAGGCGTAGACCACTTGCACCTGCCCCGTGGCGGCCAGCCCATCGCAGAGCGCGGGCCGCAGCCGGGGGTTATCTTCGACGACCAAGAGACGAAATTTTTCGGGCATGGGAAATCACCTTCTCATCACCCGGCATATTACCGTAGCATAGGGCCTTGTGCCCGTGAGCATGGCTGCGGTGCTCGCCAAGACGCCCATAAAGGGCTATGCTACGCCTGCCGGGAATGGGAAATCACCTTTGATCCTTATTGTGCCTGCGCTCAGCCTTCCTGTCAAGCACCCGTGTGCAACTCGCGCGCACTCAGGTGCGTCTGTTGGTGGACGTGAGTTGTTGATCGCGGCCGCCAGGCCCGCTATAGTGGTGGCAGCCTGGCGCGAAACCATAGGGGGGCACATGGACCTGAACACCATCCTGATCCTGATGTTGATCTCCTTCATCCTGGGCATGGTCATGGGCATCTCGCTGATGCGTCCCGGGCGATCCACCTGACCGTGAAAGGGGTAACGCATGATTTCCAAACACGCTTCTCGCTTGCTGCTGGCCGGTCTGGCTCTGGTGGTGGCCTTCGATGTGCTCTTCAACGGCCCCCTACCGGGCATCTCGCTGCTGATCTTTGCCGCCGCGCTCCTGGTGACATTGGGCGCGGCCCTGCGCTGGGCGCGCGCCCCCATCGAGCCGGCCAACCTCTGGCTGCCGGCCGGCCTGCTCTTTTTCGCCGCGATGGGCTTCGTGCGCGCCAACGAATTCCTGATCTTCCTGAACATCTGCGCGGGGTTGGCGCTCATCATCCTGATGGCCGTGTATCTGGCCCAGCGGTCGGTGGCGCAGACGGGGCTGCTGGGGCTGTGCCTGGCGCCGCTCCAGGCCTTTTTCCTCGCGCTCGGCTATGGCGGGAAGGCGGTGGCGCAGGTGGCCCGCCACGATCTACGGTCGGCGCCCATGCCTTCCCGCGGACAGGCCGCACCGATCCTCCGCGGGCTGCTGCTGGCCGCGCCGGTGGTGATCGTCTTTGCCGCGCTGCTCGCCTCGGCCGATCTGGTCTTCGCCGACCTGATCGAGCGCCTCTTCCGGCTCGACTTTCTGGAGGCGTTGGCGCGTTGGGCCGGGCACGGCGTCGTGGCGTTGACGGTCGGCTTCCTGCTGGCGGGCGGGCTGGCCTATGCGGCGCGGCCGCGCGGGCTGGATGCCAGCGACCGGCTGGCCGCGGCCACGCTGCCGCGCTTCCTGGGCGTCATCGAAGCCTCGGTGGTGATCCACGCGGTCAACGCGCTCTTCTTCGTCTTTATGCTGATCCAAATCCCCTATCTGTTCGGCGGGCAGGTCAACATCGTCGAGGGCAAGTTCACCTATGCCGAGTATGCCCGGCGCGGGTTCGGGGAACTGGTCTTCGTCGCGGTCCTGGTGCTGGCGCTGACGCTCCTGCTGAACGCGGTGACGCGCCGCGACACCGCCCGTCAGACGACCGCCTTCAACCTGGCGGCCACGCTCCTGCTGGCGCTGACCGCGGTGCTGCTGGCGTCGGCGTTCAAACGGCTGTGGCTCTACGAGTTGGCCTACGGCTTTACGCGGATGCGCGTCTACCCGCACGTCTTCATGGTCTGGCTGGCTGCGCTGCTGGCGTGGTTCGGCCTGGCGCTGTGGCTGAAACCCAGGCAACTCGCCATCGGGATCTTGATCGCGGGGTTGGGGTTTGCCGCCACGCTGGATCTGCTCAACCCGGACGCCTTCATCGTGCGCCAGAACCTCCAGCGCGATACCGGCTTGACCGTCAACTCGACAGCCGCCTCCTACCGGACGCCGGAGGTGGATGCCCGGTATCTCACCCAACTTTCGGAGGATGCCGTGCCGGAATTGGTCGCCGCCGTCGCGCAGACCTCCGGCGAGACGCGCGAAGTGCTCGAGGCACATCTCGCCGACCGGCTGAAGGGGATGGCGGATGATCCGGCCTGGCGTCGCTGGCCGGCGTTCCACGTGGCGCGCTATCGGGCATACGCGGTGCTGTCGGGGCGGTGAGTCAGGCCGCAGCACATGCGTGTGTGTGTTGCGCGTCACGGGCGGGCATGATATACTGCCCAACGGTTAACCGGGCACTCCAAGCAAGGCCGCCTGGACACTTCATCCGTTTCAGTTCGAGCGATCATGCGCATTTTGACCGTGAGCGACAAAATCGAGCCGGTGTTGTACGGCCCCTATCTCCGTGAGCGGGTGGGCAAGATTGATCTGGTGCTCGGCTGCGGTGATCTGCCGGGCTACTACCTGGAGTACATTGTCGGGCTGCTGGACGCGCCGCTGTTCTATGTGCATGGCAACCATGACCGGCCGGCGGCGGCGAACCCCAAGCTGCCCGACGGCCTGGAGCGGTGCCCGGACATGATCGAGTGGGGCGTGAATCTGCATGGCCGCGCGGTGCGTTACCAGGGGCTGCTGCTGGCCGGGCTGGAAGGCTGCCGGATGTACAATCCGAGCGCGCCGTTTCAGTACAGTGAAAGACAGGTCGGCTGGCAGGTCTTCGGGTTGTTGCAACGGCTGCGCTGGAACCGGCTGCGCTATGGCCGGCGCCTGGACATCCTGATCACCCATGCGCCGCCGCGTGGCATCCACGACGCCGAGGATCTGCCGCATCAGGGGTTCACATCATATCTGAAGCTCTTGCGCGCCGCCCGGCCGGCGTTGATGATCCACGGCCACACGCATGTCTACAATCGTAACGACGTGACCGAGTCAGACTTTGGCGCCACGCGGATCATCAACACCTACGGCTATCGGGTGTTGGAGCTGACGCCGCAGTGGGAGACGGGCGGCTGGGAGTTGGTGCGGAGCAGTTGAACGGGGCGGAGGTGAGATATGATTGGGCTACGGGGGCAATTATTCGAGATGCTGGTCGAGCCGGGGGTGGCCCCGGACGATCTGCGCCAGCGCGTGCTGGCGGCGGTGCAGCCCGGTGAGCGGCCGCGGCGCATGACCTTCGAGGAGTTCCTGGCTTGGGCCGACGAAGATACGCACGCAGAGTGGGTGGATGGGGAGGTACGGATGAGCAGTCCAGCAAGCGATGAACATCAAGATATTGCGCGTTTCTTCACAGTGATTTTGAGCGCCTATGTGGAGGTGCAGCGCCTGGGCATCATCCGCCCGGCGCCGTTCCAGATGCGGCTGGCGCAATCCAGCCGCGAGCCGGACCTCATCTTCCTGGCAAACGCCCACCTGGATCGCCGCAAGCCAACCTACCTGGCCGGCCCGGCCGATGTCGTCGTCGAAATCCTGTCGCCGGAAAGCGCCACCCGCGACCGGGGGGACAAGTTTTTCGAGTATGAAGCGGCCGGCATCCCGGAGTATTGGCTGATTGATCCGCTGCGCCAGCAGGCGGAGTTCTACCAGTTGGGCGCGGACGGCCATTATCGTCCCGCCCTGCCGGAAGCCGAAGGCTGCTTCACTTCGCAAGCGATCCCCGGCTTCACCCTGCGCGTCGCCTGGCTCTGGCAGCGACCACCGGTGCTCGAGGCCCTGCGCGAATTGAGAATCGTGTGAAAACCATTGCCGTGTTTGGTTCCTCGCGCCGCGACGAAGCGAGCGCCTTGTACCGCGAAGCCCGCGAGCTGGGCGGCCTGTTGGCGCGGGCCGGCTATGCCGTGCTCAGCGGCGGCTACAGCGGCAGTATGGGTGCGGTCAGCCGCGGCGCGCGGGAGGCCGGCGGGCAGGTCATCGGCGTCACCTGCGCCATCTTCGACCCGCTGCCCGCCAACCCCTGGCTGACCGAGGAGATCAAGGCTGCCACCATGCTCGAACGCCTGGCGCTCATGATCGAGCGATCGGATGGCTTCGTGGCGGTGCGCGGCGGCATCGGCACATTGTCCGAGGTCACGCTCGCCTGGAGCCTGATCCAGACGCGTTCGCAGGCCGGCAAGCCGCTCGTGCTGCTCGGCGCGCACTGGCAGCCGGTGGTGGAGGCGTTCCGCAGCCATTCCGATCTTGGCGGAACCATCGCCGGGCTGGCCTGCATCGTCCACACCCCCGCAGATGTCCTGCCCGCCCTGAGCGCGCCCCCAACACCTCCTGGCCCTCCGCCCCTGGGGTAGTTCGAGCGGGGTTGGAGGGCGACATCAAGGAATAGGCACCGGTTGGCATTGTGCGTATTTCGTATTGCGTATTTCGTCGCCCGTCGCGCGATCAGCGATGATGTGATGGGTCACGCACTACGCACTACGCAATACGTTT
>CAZYHE010000171.1:0-8516 GCA_964647225.1 uncultured Anaerolineales bacterium | reverse complement strand
CTGAAGTTATCCCAATCAGGTAAAAGCGGCTGGAAGCGGTCTTGCCACGTGGACACGATCTGCTGTTGCGCCGTCAGATGTGCCAGAAAGTACGTCGCGTGCCGGTCGCAGACTTGGTCGGGGGTCTCACCGGTCTCGAGTTCATGCTCGGCGGCCAGCTTCTCGGCGCAATACTGGCGCACCAGCTCGTGCAGATCGTAGCGGCCGTCCGGCCCGACCCGCAGCCACGACTTGTCGGCCAGACCGGCCACGACCTCCGGTCGGAGCACGCCGGCGCCCGCCACAGCCGCCGCGGCCTCGGCTGTGCAGCCGCCACGGAAGACGGCCAGTTGGCGGAGGATGCCGCGTTCGCGGGCCGAGAGCAGTTGCCAGGAGTGATCGAAGGCCGCTCTCATGCTGCGGTGGCGCGGCGACGCGTCGCGCTGGGTCGTGGCAAGCAGATCGAGGCCCGTTTCGAGCCGGCGTGCGATCTCGGCCAGCGGCAGGACGCGCACCCACGCGGCCGCCAGCTCGATCGCCAACGGCATCCCGCCCAGCAGCCGGCAGATGTGGGCGATGAGTTGGGCGTCGTCCGCTGCGGGACGAAAATCGGGGCGGATGCGGCGGGCGCAGGCCAGGAAGAGGGCGGTGGCGCTGTAGTGTTCGAGGTCGGGGGACGTCTGGAACACGAAGTCGCGAAGCGGCGCGAAGTCCACGAAGCGCGAAGATCCGAGCGCATCACTTCGCATTCTTCGTGCTTCGTGTTCTTCGTCTTCCTTCGCGTCTTCGCGTTCCCAATCCCCCGGCGTCCGCATTCCTTCCAACGGCGCCAGCCACTCGGCCCGCACATTCAACCGCGCCCGCGAGGTGATGAGCAGCTTGACCTGTGGCGCGGCCGCCACGAGCTGGGTCACCAATCCGTAGCCGTCGCGGCGGTCGCTCTCCTCCCCGCTCAGCAGATGCTCATAGTTATCGAGCACCAACAACAGATGTTTATCGGCCAGGTAGTCGAGCAAATAGTGATCCGGCTCGTTGGCGATGCGGGGGGCGCGCAACGCCTGCAGGACCGCCGTCGAGAGCTGCTCGGCAGAGGTCAGCGGCGCGAGGTCCACAAAATAGACACCCTGGCTGAATTGATCGAGCGCGCCGCGCGCGGCCTGAATCGCCAACCGGGTCTTGCCCATGCCGCCGGGGCCGAGCACGGTCAACAGGTGACAGCCGGGATCGGCCAGGCGCGCGGCGACTTGGGCCAGCTCAGGCTCCCGGCCGATGAAAGGCGTGGCGTCGGCCGGCAAGCTGGCGAGCGGCGCGGCGGAAGCCCCACCCACCCGGCCGGCGCGCACCGCCTCGTGCAGCGCGACGGTTTCCGGCTCTGGCGCAATGCCCAGCTCCGCCTGCAAAACGCGGGCGCATTCGCTGAATTGCCGCGCGGCAGCCGCCCGATCACCGCTGCGGCCGTGGAACGCGATGAGCGCCCGATGAGCCGCCTCGTTGAGGGGATCTTCCCCCAGCCATCGCCGCGCTATGCTGATCGCTTCGTCGTATTGCCCCTGGCCGGCCAGGCCGTGCGCCAGCTTCTCCAGGATGCCGGCCAACTCCAGCCGCAGGGTCTCCGTCTGGATCGTCTGCCACGCGTCGAACTCGACCGCGTCGGTCAGCGAGAAGCCCGCCAGGAAATCCGCCCGGTAGAGCGTCGCCGCGTCGCGGAGCGCGGCCAGGCACGCGTCGCAGAGGGGCGACGCGGCGGGGTGATGGGCCGCAACCTGGGCGGCCAGCGCACGGAAGCGCACGACATCGGCGGTCACATCTGACCCGCCGCGCCAGGCCACCTGATCCCCGGCCGCGCTGAACGCGTCGGCGCCGAGCGCCCGGTGCAGGTCGGCCAGGACGCTGCGCAGCACCATATGCCCGTGCGCCTGATCGAGATCAGGCCAGAGCAGCGTGGCCAGAGCGTCGCGGCTGTGCGCCTGCCCCGTGACAGCCAGATAGGCGAGCAGCGCCAACGACTTGCGGCGTCGCACGATCACGGGTTGGCCGTCACGCACGATTTGAGGTGTGCCCAGAAAGATGAGTTCGATGGCTGGCATGATGAATCCTCGCGACAAGCGCCATTATACACCAAAAACGACGGCGTGACAGAATTGGCGAGGCCGTGCCACGTTCCTGCCACGAGTCTGCCGCGCCTGCCGCGTAGAATGTGGGCACAGTCGCATGGCGAAAAGATCGGGTGCGCAGGATGATCCGGGGAGATAGGTCTCGTTCTGATCCCGAAGGTCGCCATGGGGATGGCGCTTTCGTGGAGCATCATGCCGTACTCATACGTCTCGCCTCTCGCCATGCGACTCGTGATTGGATGATCCGCATTCCGACCCATCATAAGGAGGCCCCCATGAAGTCGTTCGTCATCTGTGTCGCGCTCTGTGCGCTGCTTGCCGGCGGATGCGTGGCGACGCCACCGCCGCCTGCGCAACCGCCCGCGCCGACCGCCGTTCCACCCACCCCGATCCCGCCAACCGTCGCACCGCCAACCGTCGCCGCCCAGCCCGACCTGATCAAAGCGGCCGACGCCTTCGTCGCCGCGATGAATCGCCGCGATGTGGAGGGTGCGATCGCCATGTTCACCGACGATGCCGAGTACCGCGCGGCGCACGTCGGGGTCGGCAAGGCCCAGGTGCGCACGGTGCTCGACTACCTGGATGGCACGCTGGTGAAGCTCATCCAGACCGACTGCGTGCAGGAAGGCGCTCAGGTGACCTGTTCAGTCTGGGGCCGCGATGATCCGATGGTGCTCCACGGGGTGTCAGGGGTGCGGTTCAAGCCGTACACCTACATCTTCAAGGAAGGCAAGATCCAGAAGATCATGGGCACGGCCGATGGCCCGGAGTGGGCGGTGCATAGCGCGGCATCGAAGGAGTCTCAGGACTGGATGGCCGCCAATCGGGCCGAGGCGTGGAAGCAGATCACCGACGAGAAGGGTGTGCTGATCCGCAACGGCAGCACCGCGCCCATTCTTATCAAGCTCAAACGAGAACATGCGGGCGCGATGGCCAAGCAGAAGCCGCCCGCAGCGACGGACTTGGTGGGTCAGGCCAACGCCTTCCTATCGGCGCTGAACCGCCGCGACGTAGAGGCTGCGATGGCGATGTTCACCGATGATGCCGAGTACCGGGCGGGGCATGTCGGCGTGGGCAAGGCCCAGGTGCGCACGGTGATCGAATACCTGGATGGCACAGGTCTGCGCACGGTGTGGTCCGAATGCGCGCAGACCGGCCAGGAGGTGAGCTGCAACCTCTTTGGCCGCGACGATGCGATGGCGGTTCACGGCACGCCGGGCGTGCGCTTCAACCCGTATACCTTCAGCTTCAAGGATGGCAAGATCCAGAAGATCATGGGCACGGCCGACGGCCCCGAATGGGCGGCCAACAGCGCGTCCAGCAAAGAAGCAACCACCTGGCTGGCGGCCAACCGGGCCGACGAGTGGAAGAAGGTCACAGATGAAAAGGGCGGGCTGATCCGCAACGCCCAGACCGCGCCGGAGATCATCCGGCTGCTGCGGGAGTACGGCAAGAACAAGAAGTAAATCCGCTTTCCCTCTCGCAGTGAGTGTGATAAACTCCCTGCCATACGAAGACGCCCGGAGTGCAACGGCCCCGCGCAGTGCCGGCCGGATCGGGCGCTTTCGGAATGACAGGGAGATTTGCTGCTATGTGGGGCCGATTGCTGCGTTCCTCGCAACACGATACCGAGCTGGCGGAGACGTTGGGGGAGTTGAACCGGGACACCGCCCGCCTGCTCATCTACACCGTCGCCGGGGTCTGGACGGCCTGGCAGCTCTACATCGGCGTGACCTACGCCGGGCGGCTGGGGGCCGCGACCTTGCCCGCGCTCGGCGTGGTGCTGGCGACGGGCGCGGCCGCGCTGCGTTTATTGCCGCGGGGCCGCGTGCCGGCGTTGGCGCTCTGGCTGGCGGGTCTGGGCGGTGGGATCGCCCTGAACCTGCCGGTGATGGAGCAGGGCGAATACGCCTTCCTCTTCGCCCTCTTGCCCCTCCTGGCGGCCCTCACGCTGGGCGCCGCGGGCGGATTCGTCGCCGAAGCGGGCCTCGCCGGCCTGCTTCCCTGGCTGATGGTGCGGCCGCCGGACGCCGGTTGGCCGCTGGAATATGGCGTCTACATCGTGGGTGGCGGTGCACTGCTGGCGCTGCTCGGCTGGCTGAGCACCCGGCCGCTCCAAACCGTGGCCGAGTGGTCGCTCCACAGCTATCGCCAGGCGAACGCCAAAGCCGAGGAGGCGATGGCCCATCGCGCCGAGTTGGAGCAAATCCGGGAAGACCTGGTGCATGCCAACCGGGAATTGGCCCGGATGTCCGACCGGATGCGGGCGCTCAACCAGGTTGCCGAAGAGGCGCGGCGGATCAAGGAAGAGTTCGTCGCCAACGTCTCGCACGAACTGCGCACCCCCCTCAACATGATCATCGGCTTCTGCGAGGTGATCACCCAATCGCCGCGCGTCTATGGCCGCCCCCTGCCGCAAAAGCTGCTGGCCGACATCACGGCGATCCAGCGCAACAGCCAACACCTGGTCGGCCTGGTCAACGACGTGCTCGACCTGAGCCAGATCGAGGCCGGCCGGATGGCGTTGAGCAAACGTTGGACCGCCCTCCAGGAGATCGTCCAGGCGGCCATGGCCGCGGTTCAGCCGCTCTACGAATCGAAGCGCCTCTACCTGCGCGTCGAAATGCCCCAGACACCGATCGGTATCTTCTGCGACGACCTGCGCATCCGGCAGGTGGTGCTCAACCTGCTGAGCAACGCCGGCCGCTTCACCGCAGCCGGGGGCGTGACGCTGACCCTCAGTCGGGCGGAAAGCCGGGCGGTCGTGCAGGTGGCCGACACCGGGCCGGGCATCCCCGCGGCCGATCTGGAGCGCCTGTTCGAGCCGTTCCAGCAGCTCGACGCCGCGGTGCGCGGCCGCTACGGGGGCAGCGGGCTGGGCCTGACGATCAGCCGGCGCTTCGTGGAGATGCACGAAGGGAAGATGTGGGCGACCAGCCCGGCCGGAACTCCGGGACCGGATGGCAGCGGGCTGGGGACCGCGTTCACGGTCAGCCTGCCGCTGGAGCCGCCGCTGCCGGCGCCGCTCCCGGCGGCGGCCGACCGCTGGGTCAGCGACTACACGGTGCGCGATGCGCGCACGCGGCCCTCGAAAGCGCCGCGGCTACCGGCCCAGCCCCGCTACGTGCTGCTCGATCCCGAGGGCAGCCTGCCGCGGCTGCTCGGTCGCTACATGCCCGACAGCGAGATCGTCGCGGTGAGCGACCCCGACACTGCGCTGGCGGAACTGGCACGCTCGCCGGCCCAAGCGCTCATCGTCAACACCGCGGGCGATGGCGACGTCCCGCCCGCCGCGCGGCTGCCCTTCGGCACGCCGCTGTTGGCCTGCCGCGTGCCGGGCGAGCTCGAGGCCACGCGCCGGTTGGGAGTCGTGCACTATCTCATTAAGCCGATCCCGCGTGAGATCCTGCTGAGCACCCTCGCCGGGTTGGGCGACGATGTGACCGACGTGCTGGTGGCCGATGACGAGCCGGAGGCGCTTCAGCTCTTCGCGCGGATGCTGGCCTCGGCCGCGCGGCCCTATCGCGTGCTGCGGGCGTCCAACGGCCGCCAGGCATTGGAGCTGCTGCGGGAGCGCCGGCCCCACGCGCTGCTGCTCGATCTGATCATGCCGGAGATGGACGGCTTTCAGGTGCTCGCCGAGAAGCGCCGCGACCCGTTGATCCGCGACATCCCCACCGTGGTGATCTCGTCGCGCGACCCGCTGGGCACGCCGATCGTCAGCGAGGGGCTGACCGTGGCCCGCAGCGGCGGGCTGAGCCTGCGCGACCTGGTCGCGTGCGTGCAGGCGGTCAGCGCGGCCCTGGCGCCGGAGGGGGAGCGCAGATAGCAAATAGCAGATAGCCGATGGCGCAACGGGTTTTCGGCGCACTAACGCACGGCCGCCTCGAGCGCCGCCAGCAACGCTTCACGCGTCACCGGCTTGCGCACGAAGCCGCTGGCGCCGAGAGAGAACGCCAGCCGTTCCTGATCGAGGATCGTGCAGATGACGATGGGCATGTCGGCGGTCGCCGGGTGTGCGCGCAGCCGGCCCAGCATCTCCCAGCCGTCCACGTCGGGCATCATCACATCCATCACGATGGCCCGCGCCGCCTCCCGCTCGACCAAGCCGAAAGCCGCCAACGGTTCGCGGCTGATGATCAACCGGTAGCGCGTGCCCTCGACGTAACGCTCCAGCAGGCGGAGGAGATCGGCGTTGTCATCAATTGCCAGCACGGTCACGCTTTGCGCGATGGGGAGGAGCAGCCGGGCCGTGCGCTGACCCGCGGCGGCCGCCATGCTCAGCCGGCCGCCGCTCAGGTCGGCCAACCGGCCGGCCATGTCGAGCGCAGAGTTGCCGGCTGATAGGCTGGCCCCGCCGGCCAGCGGGTGGCCCACCTCGATCACGACCTGCCCTCCCGCGGCCGCGGCCTGCAGGACGACCGGCCCGGTCGCAGATTGGATGGCCGCGTCCAGCAGGCTGAGCAACATCTGGCGCAGCGCCATACGATGCACGGCCAGGCCGGGCAGCCCATCGGCCAGGCGGAGATCGAACCGGACGCCGCGCTCGGCGGCCAGCGGCCGGAGCAGATCCAATACACCGGTCAGCGTCAACACCAGGTCGGTTGCAGCCTCCAACGGCTGATCCTTGAGCCAGGCCAGATCATCCGCAGGCAACGCCGCGGCGGCCGGCGCTGCGCCCCGGTCGGGCAGGTCTTCGCGCCGCTGCCGATCGCTCAACACACACGCCAGCATCTCGATGGCCGCCGTCTGCTCCCGTCGGAGTTGCCGCGGGCTGACCGCCAACTGGTGCGCCACCTCCTCCTGGGTGGATTGCTGGACGTAGCGGAACAAAAGGATATCCTACAGGCGTTGGTCTTGCGGATTGGCCGGGGCCGCGGGCGATGGCCGCAGCGACGCGATGGCCGAAGTCAGGATCTTCTGGAGCGCGGCCGGCGTATCCAGCCGGTCGGCGACCCCGAAGGCGGCGGCGAGCGGGCTGCGCCGCAGGGCGTCGGGATCGTACAGGTGGTTGAGGGCGATGCGCAGGGCGTCCAGGAATTGCTCTCGGTTCATTGGGTCATCCGCGTGCTAGAACACCGGTCAAGTAATCCGCTGCGGGCGACCGAGGTCGCTGCAACCGTTGCGAAGTCGCCCTGCGGCGACTAAATTCAGCCGACGGAGATCGGCTTTGCGATGGTTGCAGCGGTTTACAACCGCCCGACCGTGAGGCGTTCTAGCCGGGCTTGGGCACGCCCAGGCCCCAGATGACGGAGACGGGGCAGCGCAGGTCGGCGAACCAGGCCTGCACCGTCTGCATCTGCTCCAGCCCCTGCGTGGCTGTGTCGGCGAGGGGATAGTCCAGGCCCAGCCGGCTGTATTTGGCCTGCGCCATGCGGTTGTAGGGCAGCAGCTCGACCCCCTTAAGCCCCAGCAGCCCAGACAGGAAGTGAGCAACGGCCCGCAAGTCCGCCTCATCGTCGTTCTGGCCGGGGATGATCGGCACCCGCACCACGAGATCAACGTCGCTTTCGGCCAGCGCCGCCGCGTTGGCCAGGATGACCTCATTGCGCACGCCGGTCAGCCGGCGGTGCCGGTCGGGGTCGTAGGCCTTGATGTCGAGCAGGACGAGATCGGTGTAAGGCAGCAGGCCGGCCAACGTCGGCCAAGCCGCGTAGGCCGTGGTATCGAGCGCGGTGTGGATGCCCTGCTTGTGGCAGCGGGACAGGATCTCGCGCGCGAAGGCCGGCTGGACCAGCGGCTCGCCGCCGGAAAGCGTGACGCCCCCGCCCGACCTGGCATAGAAGACGCGATCGCGTAGGACGGTGCGTTCAAGGTTGTCCGCCGTCTCACACATGCCGACCAAGCTGAGCGCGCCGGCAGGACAACTGCTGGCGCACGCGCCGCAGCGAATGCAGCGATCGGCGAGCCACTGTCGCCCAGCGTCGGAAAACTGCACCGCGTTCTGGGCGCAGGCGGCGGCGCAGGCGCGGCAATCGCGGCACTTGGCGTCGGCGTGGAACAGCCGCGGGCCTCCGGGCTGCGACTCGGGGTTCTGGCACCAAGCGCAGCGCAGTGGGCAGCCCTGGAAAAAGATGGTCGTGCGGATGCCGGGGCCGTCGTGCAGCGAAAAACGCTTGACGTCGAAGATCAGGCCGGCCCCCTCGGTGCGGGCTTCCACTTAGAGCGCCGCATGTTCGGTGCGCGCGATGATTTCGTCCTGCACCACCGTATCGAGGTCAATGAAATAGGCGCTGAACCCCGAGACGCGCACCAGCAGATCGCGGTGGTCCTGCGGCGAGCGCTGCGCGGCCAGCAGCGTCTCCCGGCTGATCACGTTGAACTGGACCTCCAGCCCACCCATGTCGAAATAGGACTCGACCACCGCGCTAAAGGCTCGGCAACGGCTCTCATCCTCGAAGAACGAGGGATGGAACTTCACAT
>CAZYHE010000170.1:382-8535 GCA_964647225.1 uncultured Anaerolineales bacterium | reverse complement strand
GGCTGCCGCACCCCCTCGGCGCTCGCCCACGCCGCCGCAGCCGGGCCGGATCATGGACACTAACGACCTGGATGATCTGGGGCTGGATCAGGACCGGCGCACCGTCATCAAGGGGAGTGAAAAATGAACCTTAAGCGACTGGTCTCCGAATTTGCGACCGTGTTCGCAGTCGCGCTGGTGACTACTGCGATTGTGACATTTCTATGGAACATCATCGGTCATGGCGCGAGCGTCATAGATTGGGAAACCTCGCTCCGCTTTGCTATCATCTTCGGCATCATCTTGACATGGGTAAAGTCACGGGAAAGCAAAGAAAAGTAGATAGCAACTGATGTAATCTGCCATCTGGCCGCGCCGGCGAGTATCACTAACGATGGATTCCACCTCACAAGTCATTCCCCGAATATGACTGGTTGAACGACTTGTTGCACAGCGGGAAGTCAGGCACGATATTCTTGAGCACGGCGAAGGAGAGCGCCGGCCAGTTCCAGAACGAGGGGTCCACCACTTTGACGCGGTGGAGACGCCTCGCGGCGTCGGCCATCAGCCAGTGGACGATGGCCCCGCGCCAGCCTTCGACGATGCTGAAGGCCGGCTGGAACGCCGGCAGCGGGCCGAGTGGCGCGGCCAGGGGGCCGGTCGCAGGCCGGGCGGCGAGCGCCTGGCGGATCAGGCTGACCGCCTGGGTCACTTCATGGACGCGCACCAGCGCGCGGGCGTAGACATCGCCGCTGTCGAAGACGGGCACGTCGAACCGCAGGCCGGCGTAGGCCGCGCATGGGTGATCGCGGCGGGCGTCCATGTTGAGGCCCGAGGCGCGGGCTACATAGCCGCGCACGCCGTGGTCGCGGGCGGTCGGCGTGGTCAGCCGGCCGGTGCCGGTCAGCCGATCCATCAGCATGGTGTTGCGCAGGCTGATGTCCACCACCTCGTTGAAGTCGCCCCAAATGCTGACCAACTCGGCCGCCAGGTTCAGATCGGCCGGCAGGGGCTGGGCGACGCCGCCGGGCACGATCCCGCCGCGCAGCAGCCGGTTGCCGGTCAGGCGCTTGTTCAGGCGCAGCAGGCGCTCGCGGATGCGCGCGCAGTGCGCCTGGGCGACGGGGAAGCCGGTGTCGGCGGCGATCATGCCGAAGTCGGCCACGTGATTGTATAGCCGCTCCATCTCCAGCAGGATCACGCGCTGATAGCGGGCGGCCGGCGGCACGACGCAGCCGGCCAGCGCCTCCAACGCCTGGCAATAGGCCACCGCGTGACCGACGGTCGTGTCGCCGGAGATGCGCTCGGCCAGCGCTACGCCATCCTCCGGTGTGCGGCCCTCGAACAGCTTCTCCGTGCCCTTGTGCGTGAAGTAGAGGCGGATCTTCAGGTCAATGACCGTCTCGCCAACCACGCTGAAGCGGAAGTGTCCCGGCTCGATGACGCCGGCATGTACCGGGCCGACGGGGATTTCGTATACCCCCTCGCCGCCGACCGGCAGGAAGGGGAACGGTGTGCCGTCGTCCGTGAACGGCGGGGGCGGGGGCGCATCCTTCCGCAGCGGATGGTAGTCGGCCGGCCAGAAGGCGTGCTTGACCAGCGGCAGCGGTTCGGGATGCCCGGCCGGCTCGATGCCAAACATGTCCCGGATTTCGCGCTCGAAGCGCGCCGCCGGCAGATAAAAGGTCGCCAGCGAGGGTAGGGCCGGCGCCTGGGGGGCCACGTCGAGAGTGGCATGGACGAACCAGTCCTCGGCATCGTTGGCGAAGAGGTACGCCACCTCGAAGACGTCGCGGTCGGCGCGGCGGTCGTTGGCCGCCATCAGCGTCAGTTCGGCCCCGAAATCGGAACGCAGCAGCGCGGCCAGGGGCAGCACGGCCGCGGCGGTCACGCGCAGGTGCAGCTCGTTGCCGCGGCGCACGCACAGGTCACTGATCTCGGCGGCGGGCAGGCGCTCGGCCAGGGCGGCAGGCAGGTTGGCGAAGTTGGACATGGTCGGATCCTCCCTATGACCCCGCGAGGATGCGGACGGCGCCATCGAGCAGCGCGGCCAGCGGCCCCGGCAAGGTCAGACCCAGGATTACCAGGGCGGCCACACTGACGGCCAGCGGCGCCAGGACCCCCGCATCGGCCTCGCCCACGGCCACCCCGGCCGGCGGCGCGCCGTAGAGCATCCCGTTCAGATGCTTGAGAAAGGCGACGAACGCCACGGCCAGCAGCGCCAGCACCAGCGCCATCAGCCAGGGCTGGCCGGCCTGGAACCCGGCGCGCAGCAGGGTGAACTCCGACATGAACAAGCCGAAGGGCGGCAGCCCCATGATCGCGACCATGCCGGCCGCAAAGAGGCCGCCCGTCACCGGCATGGCCTTGAGCAGCCCGGTGACATCCTTGATCTCGGTCGAGTGATAGCGGTGGAGCACCCGGCCCGACAGCAGGAAGAGCATGGATTTGGCGACGGTGTGGTTCACCAGGTGCAGCAGCGCCGCAAACGCGCCCAGCGGCCCCAGCGCCAGCCCGATCGCCATCAGCCCGGTGTGCTCGATGCTGGAGTAGGCCAGCAGCCGCTTGTAGTTGCGCGAGACCACCACGCTGAATGTCGCGATCACCAGCGAGAGCAGCCCCAGGATCAGCAGCAGGGTGTCGGTCGTCCGGCCGCCCAGCGCCGCGTCCACCACCACTTTCCAGCGCATGATCGCATAGAGCGCCACCGCCAGCAGCACGCCCGACATCGTCGCCGAGAGGGACGCGGGCGCCTCGGAGTGGGCATCGGGCAGCCAGGTATGCATGGGGGCCAGGCCGGCCTTGGTGCCATAGCCGATCAGCAGGAAAACAAAGCCGAGTTGAACGGCCTGGGGGTGCAGGCGCGGGGCGATCGCCAGCAGCCCCGGCCAGTTCAACGCCTGCTCGGCCCCCGCGGCCAGGGTGGCATAGCCGAAGTAGACCAGGACGGTGCCGGCAAACGCCAACGCCACGCCGACCGAACCGAGCAGGATGTACTTCCACGACGCCTCGACCGACGCCTTGCTGACCTTGAGCGGGATAATGAAGGCCGAGAAGATCGTCGTCGCCTCCACGGCGATCCACATGATGCCGACGTTGTTGGCCGAGACCGCCAGGAGCATGGCGGCCACAAAGAGGTTGAAGAAGACGTGGAAGCGGCGCAGCGTCCGCGGCGCGTAGCCGTCGTCTGCGGCGCGCAGGCCGGGACCGAACCAGAGCGCCAGGACGGCGACGGCAGTCACG
The DNA here is from genome assembly GCA_964647225.1 of uncultured Anaerolineales bacterium. Lineage (GTDB taxonomy): Bacteria > Chloroflexota > Anaerolineae > CG2-30-64-16 > CG2-30-64-16 > CAZYHE01. Next base: position 5,313 of record CAZYHE010000170.1, on the reverse strand, counting down.
CACAGCATCAGCAGGACGGAGAGGCTGTCGGCGCGCAGGAACTCGCGCAGATCCAGGGGGCCGAGGCGCGCGCCCCAGGTGGGCGGCGAGCCGCCGGCGAGCACCTGGGCGGCCAGCAGCGCCGCGGCGCCCAGCGCCACCAGCGCCAGGATCACGCCGGCGCGGGCAACCCACGGCCGGTAGGGGCGCACGACGAATGCCAGGAGCGCCGCCAGCAGGGGCGGGAGAAGTAAGAGCCAGAAAAGCATACGTTACCTCGACGGCTTCAATAACGCAATTGGTTCAGTTGATCCACGTCAATGGATTCGAAGGTGTCCTGGATATGAAAAATGAACACCTGCATGACGATGACCCCCATCAGCAGGTCCAGGAAGATGCCCAACTCGATGATGAGCGGCACGCCGTAGGCGCCCAGCACGGCCAGCAAGGAGATGCCGTTCTCCATGACCAGGAAGCCCACCACCTGGGTCAGCGCCTTGCGCCGGGTGATGATGACGAACAGCCCGATGAAGATCAGCCCCACGGCCAGCGGCAGGCCGGCGCGTGTCGGCAGGGTGCTGGCCTGTACCAGCGGCCGGGTGAGCGCGTAGGCCAACAGCACCAGCAGCCCGGCGAGGATGAGCGACGTGGTCACATTGAGATAGGGCGCGGTTTCGGTCTCGACGCCGATCCGCAGCCGCAGCCGGTTCAACCAGCGCGGCAGGATGATCGCCTTGAGCGCCAGGAGCACGACCGCCACCAGGACCAGCTCGATCTCGCGGGTGAAGTAGGCGACGACTCCGAAGATCGCGGCGAGCGCCACCGACTGCCACTGAAACGCCTGGATGTAGGAGGCCAGCGTGCGCCGCCAGAGCAGGATCAGCCCCAGCAAGAGGGTCAGGCTGGCGCCCAGGGTCGCTAATTGCGCAAAGAGTGCCGTGTTGTTCATGGCTTACCTCAGCAGGAACGATGACGTGACGGCCAACAGCGCCATGACGAAGGACGCGGCCAGCAGCTCCGGCACGCGGAACAGGCGCAGCTTGGCGACGCGGGTCTCCAGCACGGCGATGACGCCTCCCAGCAGCGCCAGCTTGAGCACCCAGGCGATCAGCGCCACACCCAGCGCGGGCAGCGTCAGGCTGGTCGCCACGCCCCACGGCGCAAAGAGGTTGGCCAGCAGCGAGAGGAAGACCAGCAGCCGCAGCGCTGCGGCCCATTCGATCAGCGCCAGGTAGCGGCCGGAGTATTCCAGGATCATCGCCTCGTGAACCATCGTCAGTTCAAGGTGCGTGGCGGGGTTGTCCACCGGCAGCCGGCCCGTCTCGGCCAGGGTCACGATGAAAAGCGCGCCGAAGGCCAGCAGGTGGCCGGGGCGGATGATCGCGGCCGGATCGGCCAGGATGGCGGTGACGATGCGGCCCAGGTTGGTGGAGCCGGCCCCCACCGCCAGCCCGAAGATTGCCAGGGCGATGGTCGGCTCGGCGATGGCGGCGATGGTCATCTCGCGGCTGGCGCCCATCCCGCCGAACGCCGTGCCCGGATCCAGGCCGGCCAGCGCCAGGAAGAAGGTGCCCAGCAGCAACAGATAGACCACGGCCAGCAGATCGGCCGCGGGGTCGAAGGGCAGCGGCGCGGCCAGCAGCGGGATGAGCAGGGTCACGGCGACCGTGCTGCCGAAGATCACGTAGGGCGCGGCGCGGAAGAGCCAGGAGGCGTTGCTCGATAGTACGACCTCCTTGCCGAACAGTTTGCGCAGCTCGAAATAGGGCTGCCAGGGCGGCGCGCCGCGCCGGCTTTGCAGCCGCGCCTTGAACCAACGCACCAGGCCGACCAGCCCCGGCGCCAGGATGAGCGCCAGGAGCATCTGCGCCGCTTCTGTAAGATAGCCAGTCATCAGAACCACCTCGCCACGATCAGCAGGGCCACCAGGGCCAGCGCCACATAGAGCAGATAGAGGTGCAGCGAGCCGGATTGCAGCCGCCGCACCTGCCGCGCCGCCCGCTCCACCAGGCGCAGGAGGGGCGCGTAAAGGATTTGCTCGAACCAGGGGGTGATGCCGCTGCGATATTCGATGGACTGGACGAAATATTTCGAATCGGGGTGGAAGTCAATCGTCAGTTCTTTGGTGGGACGGTATAGCTCGGCGAAGACGCGGCGCAGCGGCTCGGCGAAGGCGGTCGCGGTGTACTCCATGCGCGGCGTCTGGCCGATGCGGCCGCAGCCCCAGGTTTCGCCGACGCGCAGGCTGTGGTTGATGCGCGCCACGCGCAGCGCCAGCCATGTCGCCACGACCAGCGTCACCAGGCCCAGGGCGATCGCTAACGGTGAAACCTGGCCGAAGCTGCCGGGGGTTTGCAGCGACAGCCCCAATGTAAACGCCACATCGGTCTGGGGCAGGCCGCCGAGGCCGGCGACCGCGCGGCCCAGCGCCGGGACGACCAGCGTCGGCCCCAGGCCCAGGGCGATGCAGGCCAGCGCCAGCAGCGCCATGCCGGCCAGCATCGAGGGGGGCGACTCGTGCGCGTGCTCGGCTTCGTGCGAGCGCGGGATCGCCAGGAAGCTGATGCCGAACGCCTTGACGAAGCAGGCCGCAGCCAGGCCGCTGGTGAGGGCTAACATGCCGACGGCGATGGGCATCAGCACGGCGACCTCCGGCGTGGGCAGCGTCGCGCCGCCCAGCAGCGCCTGGAAGACCAGCCACTCGGAGGCGAAGCCGTTGAGCGGCGGCAGCGCCGAGATGGCGGCCGCGCCGATCAGGAAGAAGAGCGCGGTCCAGGGCATCCGCTTGATCAGCCCGCCCATCTCTTCCATGTTGCGCGTGTGCGTGGCGTGCAGCACCGAGCCGGCGCCCAGGAAGAGCAGCCCCTTGAACGCGGCGTGGTTGATCGTGTGGTACAAGCCGCCGATGAAGCCCAGGGTCGCCAGCGCCATCAGCCCGTAGCTGTGGAAGATGAGGCCCGCGCCCACCCCCATCAGGATGATGCCGATGTTTTCCACCGAATGGTAGGCCAGCAGCCGCTTCAGGTCGTGCTCCATCAGCGCGTAGAGCACGCCCAACACCGCCGAGAGCGCGCCCGCCCCCAGCACGATCCCGCCCCACCAGACCGGCCCGCCGCCCAGCAGATCCAGCCCGACCCGCAGCAGGCCGTAGATGCCCAGCTTGAGCATCACTCCCGACATGAGCGCGGAGACGTGGCTGGGCGCGGCCGGATGAGCGCGCGGCAGCCAGATGTGCAGCGGGATCATGCCCGCCTTGGCGCCGAAGCCGAGGAACGCCAGCACGAAGGCCAGATTGCGCGTTGCCGCGGGCAGGCCGGCGGCGGTTGCGCGCAGGTCGGCAAACGCGCCCGCGCTGCCGTCCATCAGCAGGAAAAAGGCGGCGAGGAGCACGGCCAGCCCGACATGCGTCATGCCCAGGTACCAGTTGCCGGCGCTGACATTCTCGGCGCTGTCGTGTTCGGTGATGACCAGGAAGTAGGAGCTGAGGGACATCGCTTCCCACATCAGCAGGAAGGTCAGCACGTTGTCGGCCAGGACGACCAGGCTCATCGCCAGCAGGAAGAGGTTGAACAGCGCGCCCAGGCCGCGCAGCGAGACGCGGTCGTCGGTCGCATAGGGGGCCGTGTAGCCCGCGCCGTAGATCGCGGCCGGCACCGCGCCCAGGCCGATGACGATCAGGAACACCGCGCCGAGCGGATCCAGGCGCAGCGCCAGCCCCCCGCCGACGGGCAGCAGCCCCGGCACGTCCAGCCGCCAGACTTCGCCCGAAAGCAGGACGGTCAGGCCCATTGCCAGTCCCGCCGCGCCGCCCGCCGCGGCCAGGGCCGCGGTCGCACCGCGCGCCCGCGCGCCCCGTCCGCCGATCAGCGCGGCCAACGCGCCGATCGCATATGCCAGGAGCATGATGAGAAAGAGTGTTTGCATGAATTCACCTACGAAACCTATCCGAACCAGGGTAGCATAGCCCCTCGTGGGCGTTATTGGCGGGCACAAGGCCCGATGCTACGGGCTGTTCGCGGCACCGGACAGGGCTGGTTCAGCGCGCCGGCAGACGGTCGAGCGCGGCCAGGATGCCGCGCAGGAGCGCGGTCGGCTCCGGCGGGCAGCCCGGCACGAACACATCCACCGGCACGACCTGATCCACGCTGCCGGCCACCGCGTAGCTGCCGCGGAAGACGCCGCATGTCTGCGCGCAGTCGCCCACCGCCACCACCAGCTTCGGCGCGGGGGTCGCCTCGTAGGTCTTGCGCAGGGGGATCTCCATGTTGCGGGTAACCGGGCCGGTGACGAGCAGCAGGTCGGCGTGGCGCGGGGAGGCGACAAAATGGATGCCGAAGCGCTCGCTGTCGTACACCGGGCTGCTGAGCGCGGTGATCTCGATCTCACAGCCATTGCACGAACCGGCATCCACCTCGCGGATCGCCACCGCGCGGCCCAGCAAGCGCCGCGCCGCGGCGTCCACCTGTCCGACCAACTCGAACAGTTCCGCGTCCGCCGGGGCCAGCGGCTCGGTGACGATGCCGGTCTTGAGGATTTTCTGAAACAACGACGCCATGTGCTTTCCTTCTATTTTTTCGGGTTTTCCGGTCACACAAATAAGCCTCTCCGAGCATCCTCGCCTGGAGAGGCTTTCTTGATTTGTATTGTAGTCCGAGAGGCTGATCTGTCAAATACTGCGCGGATGACTCATTCGCCACAGTCGCGATCGTGCCAATCGTATCTACTGCTACAGTGCCGGCCCCGTGTCTCTGCTATTTCTGGAGATATTCAATAATCCACCCCCAATTGCCGTCCCACCTCCTGTGGCGTATAATGTGCCCGATGACATCTTCACCGCAGGCATACGCCATGACCGACCATTCCAGCCCCATCGTTCCCTTCATCGCGCGCTGGGCCGCCCCCGGCGCGGCCGAGCGCGCCAACTACCAGATTTTTCCCGCCCAGCCGTTCGA
>CAZYHE010000170.1:0-372 GCA_964647225.1 uncultured Anaerolineales bacterium | reverse complement strand
GAGGCTGATCTGTCAAATACCGATGGTGGAAAGTGTTCTGAGGGGGCGCAGAATCGGTTTATGTGGTATACTCAGGGCCAGAGGCGGTGTCTGCGCGTTTTTTTTCACCCAGATCCGGTCAGCACCATGTATTGCGGTATCTCCCTTCACGATCGTAACGGTTGGCTTCGACCGGCTGGTGTGATGTAGACACTAAAGGAGGCGCGGCGATGTTGAAGTTTCCCTACGGCATCAGTGATTTTTACACGATCCGAACGGAAGGCTATACCTACATAGACCGTACCGACCGGATCGCGTTGGTGGAAGAGGCCGGAAAGCAGTTGATCTTCCTGCGGCCGCGGCGGTTCGGCAAGAGCCTGTGGCTGTCCACGC
>CAZYHE010000169.1:5987-8545 GCA_964647225.1 uncultured Anaerolineales bacterium | reverse complement strand
CCGGAGGAGGCCGGCCAGGCCGCGGCCGCCGCGCTGCGCCAGAAGTCGGCGCGCTACATCCTGGGCGCCGACTGCACTGTGCCCGGCGGGACGAGTTGGGACAACCTGCGGGCGGCGGTCGCGGCCGCGCATAGTTACCGATAGGGTTTCATTTTCATCAGGACTTCGTTAGTCGGCGGTCGCGCGTACATCATTCAGCCTGAGTCGCGCGGCCGTCGGGTTCTCTTTTGCTGCGCCTGGTCGGCGCATCGGAGGCCGGACGCGACAAAACGCGACGACTTCTCCCGCGAAGCCGCCGCGTTCAAATGTCCGTTGGCCGACCGCTTCGCAGCTCAGGCGGCGGCGACCGCGGCGGTCGTCGCCGCCTCGATATCCGCCAGGGTTTGTGCGATCGCGACGCCGAAATCCTCGCCCTTCACCAACTCATCCACCCGTTTGCTGGCCGCCTTGCGCTCGTCGCGCGTGAACACCAGGTTGAGCAGCCGGCAGCCCTGGAGCAGGCTCAAGAGCACGACGCTGTGGCGCTCCGTCTTGGCTGTGATCAGCACCATGCTACGCAAGGCCTGCTTGATCCAGTACTTGGCCGGCGCATCTGTCTGCGGATCTGCGGCATATGAATTCACCCAGATATACCGCTGTTCTACTTCGCGCAGCACGTTATAGGTGACCAGTTGTTGGGCGATCTGTTTGGGCAGCTTGCGGAACCCCAACGCATTGATCCAGTGCTTGACCTTGAACAGCTTGTCGGCGGTGGTGATGCGCTGTAAGGCCCAATCGAGCAATTCATCATCACCGACTGGAGTCGCATCGAGCAACCTGACCCGCCGGTCCTCGATCACGACTTTGCCGCGCAGTGCGAGGTCGGCCAACAGCGCCGCGGCCAGACCATAGCGCAAGGTATTCTGAGCCGGCGCGGCGATCCAACCCTCGTCATCATCCAGGGCCAGCAAAAACAGTTCTTCGGCAAGATTGAGCATGGTGCCTCTCAGTGGTCAGTAGTCAGTCGTCAGTTCACGCATCACGTAATACACAATCCGCAATGCGCAGCACGTCCTCAAAAATTCAACTCTATCAATTCCCCTGTCACCGTATAAATCACTCGCTCAGCGACGTTGGTGGCGTGGTCGCCCACACGCTCCAGCTCATGCGCGATTTGCAGCAGATGCGTGCCCGCACTGATCTGCTGCGGGTCCGCGACCATCTGGTTCACGATGGTGTTGAAGACCCGTTTGTACAGGGCATCGGCCTCGTCGTCGCTGTGGCAAACCGCTTCCGCTTCCGCGACATTACGCGTGGCGAATGCACGCAACGCCCGCGCCAGCATCGCCAGGCCCAGGTCACCCAGGGCGGGCATTTCGCCCAGGGGCATTGGCCGCGGGTCTTCCTGCATCCGCAAGCAGGTTCGGGCGATCTTCTTGCCGTGATCGGCGATCCGCTCCAGGTCGTTGACGATGGTCAGGGCGGCGACGATGGCGCGCATGTCGCTGGCGACCGGCTGCTCGGTGACCAGCAGCGAATAACACTCGAACTCGATGTCGTAGCGCAGCCGGTTGATATTGACATCCGCGGCGATGACTTCACGCGCCAGGTCGGCATCGCCGTGTACCAGCGCCGTCAGCCCACTCGCCACGGCGCGTTGGGCGCGGCTGCCCAGCTCCAACACATTCGCATGAAGTTGCGCCAGGGCCTTCGCAAAGTGGACACGTACTCCCACGCTCATGTACTCTCCTCTTATCCAAAACGTCCGGTGATGTAGTCTTCGGTGCGCTGCTCTTTTGGCCGGGTGAAGATCTGTTTGGTCGGCCCATATTCGATCAATGTGCCCGCCCGGTCGCTATCCATCAGCAGGAACGCGGTGAAGTCGGACGCGCGCGCGGCCTGCTGCATGTTGTGGGTCACGATGATGATCGTGTAATTCTGCGCCAGGTCGCGCATCAACTCCTCGATTTTGAGCGTGGCGATGGGATCGAGCGCCGAGGCCGGCTCATCCATCAGGATGATATCGGGCTTGATGGCGATGGCGCGGGCGATGCAGAGGCGCTGCTGCTGGCCGCCGGAGAGGCTGAAGCCGCTCTCCTTGAGCTTGTCCTTCACCTCGTCCCACAGCGCGGCCTGGCGCAGCGATTGCTCCACCAGGTCGTCCATGACTCCGCGGTAGCCGTTGATGCGCGCGCCCCAGGCCACGTTCTCGTAGATGCTCTTGGGGAAGGGATTGGGCTTCTGGAAGACCATGCCGATGCGGCGGCGCACCTCCACCGGATCCACTCCGGGCGCGTAGATGTTCTGGTCGTGATAGAGCACTTCGCCGGCCGCGTGCGCGGTCGGGATCAGTTCGTTCATGCGGTTGAAAGCGCGCAGCAGCGTGCTCTTGCCGCACCCCGACGGGCCGATGAAAGCCGTGATCTGATGTCGGCGCACGCCGAGCGAAATCTCCTTGACGGCGCGAAAGCTGCCGTAGAAGACGCTGAGGGCGCGCGCTTCGATGGCAAGTGCGCCGTTCGTTTTGGCGTCGCCGGCCGGTGGCGTGGATTGGGTTGGAATCGCCATAGCGTATTACA
>CAZYHE010000169.1:0-5887 GCA_964647225.1 uncultured Anaerolineales bacterium | reverse complement strand
TTGGCGTCGCCGGCCGGTGGCGTGGATTGGGTTGGAATCGCCATAGCGTATTACAATCTCCTCGAAGTGAACGTGTTGGTAGTGATGACTTCAGTCATCGCGGGCTGCACCGGCCGACTGAAGTCGTCACTACGAACAACTATCTCCTCGTATATCGGTTCCGTAGCAACACCGCCGCGGCGTTCAAGCTCAGGAGCATGACCAGCAGGACGATGATGGCGGCGGCCGCGATGTTGCGGAATTCGGCCTGCGGCCGGGCCGTCCATTGGTAGATCTGGATCGGCAGGGTCGTGAACTTGGCAAACGGGCCGTTGGGATCCATCACGATGAAGGTCGAGGCGCCGATCACGACCAGCGGCGCGGTCTCGCCGATGGCGCGCGAGATCGCCAGGATGTTGCCCGTCAGGATGCCCGGCAACGCGCTGGGAAAGACGTGATGCCAGATCGTCTGCCATTGGGTCGCGCCCACGCCGTAGGAGGCCTGGCGCAGCGAGCGCGGCACCGCCCGGATCGCCTCCTGGCTGTTGATGATCAACAGCGGCAGGATCAGCAGCGCCAACGTCAGCCCGGCCGAAAGGATCGTCCGGCCGTTGGCCGTGGTGGGGTCGGCGGCGCCGAACAGCGTGCCGCTGGTCAGCGGCTCCAACATGCGGACAAAGATCGCCAGCCCCAACATGCCGTAGATGATCGAAGGCACGCCGGCCAGGTTGGTGATGTTCGTCTGGATGGCGCGCGTCAGCCAGGACTCGCCGGCGTACTCCTCCAGGTAGATCGCCGCGCCCACCCCGATCGGGAAGGCCACCAGCAGGGTAATCAGGATCGTCCAGAGAGAACCCAGGATGGCCGTGCGCACGCCCGCCAGCTCCGGCAAGCTTGCCTGGGGCCGGGTGAGGAAGGTGGGCCGCAACCAGGTGCGGAAGACCAATTTGGCGTTGGGAGACTCGGCGGCCACCTCGGCCTCGATGGCCCGACGGTCAAACAACGAGTCGGTCAACGACCAGCTTCCGACGATCTTGGGCTGCACCACCCGCTCCAGCACCAGCGCATAGACGTTATCGCGCGATCGTTCGGCAAACGGCTGCTCGCTCTCGTAGCGCCGCAGCACGCCCGCCGAGATGCCGCCTTGCAGGATCGTCACCAGTTGATCCTTGCCTAGCTCCTCAAGCGGTGTCCCGTTCACCGCCAACGTCGCAGGATCGGTCTTATTTTCCACGGCCACCAACCCGAACGACTGAATAATAACGGTGTAAAGCAGCGCCATCAGCGCCACGATGCCCACGACGGTCGCCGCCATGAACAAGCCGTGCCAGATCGCCCCCACGCGCTTGCGCTCGGCCAGCCGCGTGTTGAAGCCATCCGCCGATGTAGACGCCGTCATTGCGAGCGGTTTTTGCGAAGCAATCTCCGCCGATGTGTGGGATTGCTTCGGCCCAGACGACGGGCCTCGCAATGACGATTTGCTGATTTGCTGATTCGCCCTCTCGCTCACTCGTACACCTCCCGGAAGCGCCGCACCATCCACTGGCTGAAGACGTTGAGCACCAGCGTGATCAGGAACAGCATCAGACCGATCGCGAACAGGCTGTCGTAATCCAACGAGTCATAGCTGAGATCGCCGCCGCTGATGCGGACGATGTGGCCCGTCATCGTTTCGGCCGCCCGAAACGGGTTCAGCGTGAAGTTCGGCCCGGCGCCGGCGGCGATGGCGACGACCATCGTCTCGCCAAAGGCGCGGGAGATCGCCACGATGCACGCGGCGGCGATGCCCGACAACGCGGCCGGCGCCACGACCTTGAGCGCGGTTTCCAGTTTGGTCGCGCCCAGGCCATAGGCGGCCTCGCGCAGGCTGCGCGGCACCGCGCTGAGCGCGTCCTCGCTCATGGACGTGACCAACGGCAGGATCAGGATGCCGATGACGATGCCCGCCGAGGCCGTATTGTAGATCTCGACCGTGTTTTGGCCAAAGATCGCGCGCAGCAACGGCGTCATGAAGGTCAGCGCGAAGTAGCCGTAGACCACCGTGGGCACCCCGGCCAGCACTTCCATCACCGGCTTCAGGATGCCGCGCGCGCGCGGCGAGGCGTACTCGCTCAGGTAGATCGCCACCGCCAGCCCGATCGGCAGCGCCACGCCCACTGCGATCACGCTCGTGACGAGGGTGGCGGTGACCAGCGGCCAGATACCGAAATTGCCGATGGCCGGCTGCCACTGAGTTGTCGTGAAGAACTCCAGCAACGTCACTTCCGGCTTGGAGAAGAAAAGCAGCGCCTCGCGGCCCAGGACGAAAACGATGCCCAGGGTCGTGAAGATGGAAATGACGCCACAGAAGAAGAGAAAGGCCTGAATCAGGCTTTCGGCCGGCCGGCGCACCCGGCGCAGACTCAGCTTTGGCGTGGTCGTGTCGGATAACCCGGTTTGGCCTGCTATGTTGATGGTCAATGTGTCTCGCATCTTTCCTGACTCACCAAAACGCTTCAGGGACGTGGTCTCCACGCCCTGGGCGAGATAACCTCGCCCCTGCGAACATGAATCATTACCTGAACATCTATATCAATGAGATTCATCAGCCAACCACGCCAGGATGCGCGCTTCGATCTGGTCGCGCTCCCGACGGAACTCGGCCAGCTTATCTTCGTCCGTGCCCACGCACGCCGCGGGATCGTCAAACGGCCAGTAGAGGCGTTGGGCGATGCCGGGGAAGATCGGGCAGCGCTGCTCGGCGTTGCTGCACACGGTGATGATATGGCCGAAGTGTGTTTTGCCGAGGTACTCGAAGACATCCTTCGAGCGCTGTCCGGCCAGGTCGCAGCCGTTCTCAGCCATCACCCGCCGCGTGAAGGGATTGATCTCCTTCGGCTCCAGCCCGGCGCTGAATGCTTCAAACATATCGCTGCCGTGCTTGCGCAGGAACGCCTCCGCCATCTGGCTGCGCGCCGAGTTGCCAGTGCAGAGGAATAGGACGCGCGATCCGTTCACGTGATCCTCCATCTCAGGCGAACGTGCCTGGCGCTTTGCTTCGTTCAGGAAGCGCCAGGCACGTCACAAAACCCAACTAGCCAGCCACCCAACGACCTGACTGACCAACCTACTTCATGGCATTGAGCCAGTTCTGTCGGGCAGCATCGAGGGCCGCGGCGCTGGCCGGGAAGTAACCGACAGCCTTGATATCCTGGTTCACGAAGGTCAGGTAGAAGTTGACGAAGCTGCCCACCTGCGGCTTGTCCTTCATGATCTTGGCCGTCGAGTAGATGAAGAGCGGCCGGGCCAGCAGGTACTTGCCGTTCTCGGCTGTCTCATCGGAGGGCGCCACACCCTTGATCGCCAGCGCGTTCAGCTTGGCCTTGTTCTCCAGGTAGTAGGCGTAGCCAAAGTAACCGATGGCATACGGGCTGCCTTCGACGCCCTTCACCAGGACGTTGTCGTCCTCGCTCAGTTGCAGGTTCTTGGCCCCCAGGATCTCCTTCTTGCCCGCATCCGCCGTCTTGTAGGCCGGCGTCATCACGGCTTCCACGAAGTAGTCGAAGGTCCCGCTGTCGGTGCCGGGGCTGAAGCGCAGGATGTTCTCCTTGGGCCACGCCGGATCCACGTCCGACCACTTCTCGGCCTGCGTCGAGAAGACCTTCGCCAACTGCTCCAGCGTCACATCCTTCAGGAACGTGTTGCCCTTGCTCACCACGACCGCCAGCGCATCCGTCCCCACACGGAACTCCACCGGCTCGCGGTTGATCTTCTTGCAGTTGTCCACTTCGCTCGTCTTGATCGCCCGGCTGGCGTTGGCGACATCGGTCTCGCCCGTCTTGCAGAAACGCTCGAACCCGGCGCCCGAACCGATGCTGTCAATCGTGATGTTACCCTTGTAACCCTCGTCCTTGAACCGCTCGGCCATCCGCTCGCTCAACGGGAACACCGTCGAGCTACCTGCCGTCACGATGTTCCCCGTCACCTTCAACGGATCCACCGCCGGCAACTTCACGCCACTCGCCGCTGGGGCTGCAGCAGCAGCCGGAGCCGGCTGCCCCATGGCTTTGAGCCAGTTTTGTCGGGCAGCATCAAGGGCCGCGGCGCTGGCCGGGAAGTAGCCGACCTGCTTGATGTCCTCGTTGACGTGGGTCAGGTAGAAGTTGACGAAGCTGCCCACCTGCGGCTTGTCCTTCATGATCTTGGCCGTCGAGTAGATGAAGAGCGGCCGGGCCAGCAGGTACTTGCCGTTCTCGGCTGTCTCATCGGAGGGCGCCACACCCTTGATCGCCAGCGCGTTCAGCTTGGCCTTGTTCTCCAGGTAGTAGGCGTAGCCAAAGTAACCGATGGCATACGGGCTGCCTTCGACGCCCTTCACCAGGACGTTGTCGTCCTCGCTCAGTTGCAGGTTCTTGGCCCCCAGGATCTCCTTCTTGCCCGCATCCGCCGTCTTGTAGGCCGGCGTCATCACGGCTTCCACGAAGTAGTCGAAGGTCCCGCTGTCGGTGCCGGGGCTGAAGCGCAGGATGTTCTCCTTGGGCCACGCCGGATCCACGTCCGACCACTTCTCGGCCTGCGTCGAGAAGACCTTCGCCAACTGCTCCAGCGTCACATCCTTCAGGAACGTGTTGCCCTTGCTCACCACGACCGCCAGCGCATCCGTCCCCACACGGAACTCCACCGGCTCGCGGTTGATCTTCTTGCAGTTGTCCACTTCGCTCGTCTTGATCGCCCGGCTGGCGTTGGCGACATCGGTCTCGCCCGTCTTGCAGAAACGCTCGAACCCGGCGCCCGAACCGATGCTGTCAATCGTGATGTTACCCTTGTAACCCTCGTCCTTGAACCGCTCGGCCATCCGCTCGCTCAACGGGAACACCGTCGAGCTACCTGCCGTCACGATGTTCCCCGTCACCTTCAACGGATCCACCGCCGGCAACTTCACGCCACTCGCCGCTGGGGCCGCCGCCTTGGTCGGTTCTGGCGCTTTTGTCGGCTCCGGGGCCTTGGTCGGCTCAGGAGCTTTCGTGGGAGCCGTCGTGGGCGCAGCGGCCTTGGTCGGCTCGGGAGCCTTGGTCGGGGCCGCGGTCGGCGGGACAGCCGTTGGTTGGGCCGCCGACACCTTCGTGGCCACAGGGGCTGGCGCAGGTGTAGGGGTTGCGCTGGGTGCGCAAGCCGCCATCAGCACGACAGCAACTAACAGGATGGTCAACAACTTGAAACGCATGGGTTTCTCCTCCAAATGTAGATGATCTTTCACAAACCGTTCTGAGTATCGCGCACCCTCTTTAACACCCGAATAAGGGTTCGTTAAGGATGCGCGAATTTCAAGTTAACGTTTCTTGATGATCGTTGATCCTCACGTGATATCGGCGCCGCGCTCGGCCAACAGCCGGCGCAGGGCTGGATCATCGGGCACGGTCAGCAGTTGCACGCGCCCCGCGTGCCACAGGATCACGTGACAATACCAGGCGCCATCCGGTTGGTCGGGGATCTGCTGGCGCGTCACCGGCGCATCAATCACCCATCCCCCGTCCAGCGCGATTTGCAGCTCCGTCACCGTGACGGCCAACTGCGCCTTGTGATGACTTTTCGGCGACATCCCGCCATCCTTCTTGTGGCCGCGGCCAAATTTGCACCGGCCGGGCAACGGCTTAACTCACCAGACAACACGTATCACACCTTAGCCGCGACGCCTTAACAAAATGTTATGCTTCGGTTAAGGTTATGCAAAAACTAGCTTAAGATATCATAACACCAGCGCGCTACGCTCTGGGCAGCGTGAAGCAAAACTGCGCGCCCCCGCCCGGCGCGCCTTCCACCCAGATGCGGCCGCCGTGGCCTTCGACGATGTGGCGCGCAATCGCCAGACCCAGACCCGTGCCGCCTTTTGTGCGTGCGCGGTCGGCTTTGTAGAAGCGCTCGAAGATGC
>CAZYHE010000168.1:0-8564 GCA_964647225.1 uncultured Anaerolineales bacterium | reverse complement strand
GCCTGGCAGGACATCGAAGGCGCCAGTAAGGGCCACTACGATTGGGAGCGCGCCGACCGGATCGTTGACGAAGCCAACAAACGCGGGTTGAAGCTGCTGATCCGCGTGGGGATGGACCCCGACCGGCCGTTCTGGGCCGGCGACCCGCCGAATAACACGAAGGACTTTGCCGACTTCGCCGCGCAGGTCGCCGGGCGCTACCGGGGCCGCATCCATGCCTACCAGGTGTGGAACGAGCCGAACCTGGCGCGGGAATGGGGGACCAAGCGACCCGATCCGGCCGCCTACACCGGTATGCTGCGGACAATCTACGGTGTCATCAAGGCGGCCGACCCCGCGACCATCGTCGTGACCGCCGGCATGGCGCCCACCACTGAAGACAGCAATCGTGCCATGCCCGACCTGCGCTTCTACCAGGGGATGTATGACGCGATGGGCGGCAAGAGTGATGGGTTCTTTGACATGCTCGGCGTGCATGGCGCGGGTTACGCCGTCTCCCCAGAGACCGATCCGCAGGTGGTGGCGACTACGCCCAAGCTGCACAACAACGACCCCAGTCCGGCCGACCTGAAGCGCGTCTACTCATTCCGGCGTATCGAGGATGTGCGCGAGCTGATGGTGCGCAACGGCGACGCCAACAAACGCGTCGTGGTGCTGGAGTTCGGCTGGACGACCGACACACGGCCCGATTCACCCTACTACTGGCATGGTGCGGGCGCAGGCATTGACGAGGGCAAACAAGGCTGCTACATGGTGCGGGCGCTGAAATACGCCAAAGAGAAGTGGCAGCCCTGGATCGGGGTGATGAGCATGATCTACCTGCCGGATGTCAACTGGACCAAAAAAGACGAGCAGTACTATTGGTCCATCATTGGGCCGGGCTATCCCGATCTTTACATCCGATTCGCGTACGGGATGGTGAAGGACTACCTGACCAAAGGCGTCATCCAGGAACACTGCTTCCAGTTCCAATAGCCGGGGGCTAACGGGCGGTCTTCGGATGTTGCTAAAGTCACGGGCGGGCCAAGAGGCCCGCCCGTGACGCGTCAGCGAACCGTGAAGGCTGGCAAGTCCACGGAATCGCCGCCGGCCGCCAACTGGGCGCGGCCCCCGTCGGCACGGCTGTAGATGCCGGTGCGCCAGCGGTAAACGCCGGCCGGCAGGGTCAGTTCGTAGGGCTGGATCAACACGTCACCCGGCCACCAATCACGGCTCAGCAGCGCCAGGCCATCCGCCTGAGCTGCGCTCGCCCCCTGCGCATCCAGGATATGATTGAACGCGGTCATGTCGCGCACGCGCACCGCGGCCGGCGGATCGAGCACCCGCCAGACCACCGTCATCTGGAACGGCACGCCGGCGCGGGCGGTCTCCGGCAGCTTGTACCCCAGCAGCAGCAGCCCGACATCGAAGACCGGGGCAGGCGCAAGCGGCTGGATCTCCAGCCCAGCAGCCGTCGCCGGCGGCAGCCGATACAATCGCGCCGGTGGACGCCCCGCGGCCAGCTCGCCGGTCCACACCACCTCGCCAAACTTGCCCAACTGACGCTCGGTCGCCGGCGCATCCACCGTCCACAGGTACAAGCTGGGCCGATCGTGCGCCAGCAGAAGCGCGGGAGGCGTGGTTGGCGCGACGAACCGGGCGAACGGCGGATTGCCGATCAGCGCGGCCACCGCGGCCGGCTCGCCATCGTAGCCCGGATCCACGCCATTGACCGCCACGCGCACCTCCTGCGTGCCAAGCCGGCCGGCCCAGCCCCGTGCCGCGTCTAACACGACCTTCCAGCGTGCGAGCGGCGGCCCGAACGTCGTCGCGCCCGCACCCCGGTTCACTTCCGAGATCAGATCCGTGCTGCTGGCCGCCCAGACGCCGGACAATAGCAGCGCCGGGAGCAGCACACCAACTCCGGCAAATGCGGCCATGCGCCGGGGGGCCAGGAGCCGAGCCGATGCGCTCACGACCCACTCGATCCCCAGGGCCACGAGGAGGGCCGGCAAAGGCAGCAGCACGGTCCAATACTGGAGCGGCGGGCGCAGCGGCCCGAAGAGCAGAAGCAGGGTGGGCGCAATCATCCAGGCGAGCAGCAACCGGGCGCCCGCGCCTGTCGCAGGGTTGCGCAGACGGATCACCAGGCGAAGCAGCCCCAGCCCCAGAAACAGGGCAAGCGGGAACAACAGCTCGCCGGTGATCTGCCAGGAGGCGTGCGTGGCGCGCGGCAATGCCGCCAGGACGTGCAGCCCATCGCCGGTCAGGAGGCGCGCGGCATCGGCCAGGGCCGGCCCGACATCGGGGCCGGCGGCGCGACCGGCGCCGCCGAGCGCCCACGGGCCGCCGTGCTGCCGGAGCGCCCAGGCATAGGGCGCCAACAGCACGATGCCAACCGCCAGCCCCCAGCCCAGCGACCGCCGCATGGCAACCCACCGTCGCGGCGCCACCACCAGGGCCGCCAGCCAACTCAACGCCTGCAAGAGCGCAAGCACATGTGAAAGGAGTTGCAAGGCTGCGACCACCGGAAACCAAAACGCCGCTCGTGGCCGCGCCTGCACGATCACCCGCCAGGCCAACAGGAGCAGCGCAACGCTGAAAACAGCCTGGATGTGCGCCCACAGCTTACGGTCATAGAAGACCAACCAGGGGTTGGCGGCCATCAACCAGGCAGCCAGCACCCCCACCCGCGTGCCCCCGACCCGGCAGCCCAACGCGTAGGTCAGCGCGACGGCGAGTACGCCCAGGCTCGCCAGCAGCCAGACCGCCCCTTCGACATGACCGCCCAACAGCTTCAGCGGCAGCGCCAGGAGATAAACGTCCAACGGGCCGCGCTGGATGCCCAAACTCGTGCCGCCGCTCAACAGCGGCAGCGCGCCCCCGCGAGCCAGATCGAGCGCCTGGCCCGCGATGTGCGCCTCGTCGTACTTGAACTCGACCACGGCCGGCTGCATCCACCGCAGCGCCGCGGCCAAAAGAAGCGCCGCAAGCAGCGCCGGGCGTGGACGGTAGTGCGTATTGCGTATTGCGTAACACGGACTGGATGATTCGCTCACGTGGCCTTAACTCACTCCCCAATTTTCCAATCTACCAACTTACCAATCCACCAATCTACCAACCAATTCACCCCACCCACTCACCGCTGCTGCCAATCCGCCCAGTGGCAGGTGGCCTGAGACGCCGCGCCGACACCGTGTGGGATCTCGATTTCGGGGCTGAGCGGCCGGCCCTGGGCATCCACCACGCTCAAGTAGAAACGGCGCGGCGCGCCGAAGAGGGGAAAGTCATAACGACCCACCTCGCTGGCGGCAGCTTTGCTGATCTGCGCCTGCTGATTGCCGTATTCATCCGACAGTTTCAACCGGACATTGGCGAGCGGGCCGCCCTGCGCATCGGTGATCCGGCCGAGGATGTAGGAGCCTGGGCAATCGCCGGACGAATGACGCACCGGACGGGCCAACTCGAAGGCAAACGCCGCCGCGGTCGCCTCAGGCGTCGGCGTCTCTGTCGCGGTTGGAGTTGGTGTCGGACTGCTGGTCTGCGCCGGCAACCCGGGCGGCTCGACCGTGCCCTGGGCGGGCGGAATCGTGGCCCGCGGTGTGGGAGGCGCCGTCTGGCCCGGCGAGCCGGAGGTGGCGCTGCTACGGACGGCCGGCGTCGCACCCGCCAGCCCGGTCGGCGTTGCACCGGGGGGCGTCCAGATGGGCCGCGAGCGGAACTCCGCCTGGCCGGCCGGCAGAGCCAACCGGCCCACCGCATACGCGCCTGCGCATAGAATCAACACAGCCGCCAGAAAAACGAGAATGGCATAACGTTGGCGCATAGAAGAAAGCACAACCTTCAGTTTTGCATGTTCAGCCGAGTGCTGCTATAATCGCAATCACTTCGGGCGAGTAGCTCAGCCGGTTAGAGCGCACGGTTCACATCCGTGAGGTCGTAGGTTCGAGTCCTATCTCGCCCACTGTCAACCTTCCGGGGCGTCACAATGACGCCCCGGAAGGTCTTTGTTTGCCCCGCAATTATCGCACGACCTTCGCCAAACTCCAAGCCAACTTGGAAAGTCATGTGGTCTTCCACCCGCCCCGGCGAAGCGCCGCCGTGGTTTGCCGATTACTCACAGCCGTGGCATAATCACCGCAGTTGTTGCATTTTGCCCAGGATCAAGATGAGGTCACAGACCATGGCCGAACCCACGCGTGGCGAGGTCGAAGCGGCGCTCGCCAATGCCATCACCCAATTCGAGAAGGAGCAAATGGGCCGCGGCCCCGTGGAGACGCGCATATACATCATCGAGGACATGATCCTCGTCCGCCTGCGCGGCGTGCTGACGCCTGCGGAAATCAAGTTGGCGCAGAACCCTGATGGTCACGTGCTCATCAAACAGCTCAGGCGCCAACTCCTGGAAGGTTCGCGACCGCTCCTGGAGGAGATCGTCCAGCAGACGACCGGCGGCCGCGTGGTCAGCCTGCACACCGATATCAGCGTCAAGACCAGCGAGCGGGTGATTGTCTTCACGCTGACCCAAAACCTGGAAGAGCGCTTCGGCTGGGGCAAACGGGAGAAAAATCCGCTAATAAGGACTTGACAATTCCACCCATTTGGGTTATAGTGCCTTTAGTAACAACATAGTCTTTCGTCGGTGGACGGGACAAAGAGTTCCTTGCAGTTTGGCGGGAACTGGTTGTTCGGTAGGCCGGCATCTTTCCCTGGCGTGGGAGAGGTGCCGGCCTTTTTGTTTTGGCGCTGCAGAATGAAGGACTTTGGCAAAATCCGGTGCTCGTAAGGAGATGACTTGATCACGGAATTAGAAACTCAAATCATTGCTGCGCTCCAAACCCTGTTCGACCGTTTTGGCTGGTTCGGCGTGGCCGGACTGATGACCTTCGAAAACGCGACCGGTATCACGCCCAGCGAGATCATCCTCGGGTTGGCCGGATGGCTGTTGCTGGCGGCGAAAGACGCGGGGGTTGGCATGGTTTTCGTCGGCGCGCTGTATGCCGCGTTGGGCAGCACGGCCGGCGCGTCGGTCACCTATTGGCTGGCGCGCATCGGCGGGCGACCAGTGGTTGACCGTGTGGCACGCTGGTTGCGCGTAGATCCGTGCTACATCACGCGCGCCGAAGCCCAGTTTCGGCGCTGGGGACCCGGCGTGGTGCTCTTTGGGCGCCTCGTACCAGGGGTGCGGACATGGGTGACGGTTCCCGCCGGTCTGGCGCGCATGTCCTACCTGCAATTCGTCGCATTTACCTTCGCGGGCACTTACGTATGGAGCGCGCTGCTCATCGGTATCGGCTATGAACTGGGGCACGCCTGGTGGCTCATGCGCGATTTCGTCAAGCAATTCGCTCCCTGGCTGCTGGCTGCGCTGGTGGTCCTGGGCTGTCTCGGCTTGATGACACGTTGGCTGGTTGCCCAACGGCAAGGGCGTTCGGCCCTCGTGCCGGTTACAAATGCAGATGAAGAAAGGAGTCTGCCATGAGAGGCAAGTGGTCGCCTTTTCGCTTACCGACGCGCTGGCGGTGGCTGAAGTGGCCGATCCTTGGACTCAGCGGGGGCGGAACCGCGGCCGGCGTGTGGCTGCTGGAAGAGCCGCTCGTTGTGGCCGGTGAAGTGTGTCTCCCGCTGGCTGCCTTGTCGGGTCTGTACGCGATCGTATATGGGTTCTATCATCGTATCTTCAAGGCGAATTCACCACGCCGGAATGAAGCTCATCATCACTTGACCAAGAGGGACTGAACTATGAATCCACAACCCGCCTGGCATGTCCTGACGACTGATCAGGTCTTCGACCAGCTGAATACCGGCCCGGCCGGATTGACCGGCGCAGAAGCGACGCGGCGGCTGGCCGAGCACGGCCCCAACGAACTGCGCGCGGCCGGCCGTATCTCGCCGTGGGCCGTTCTGCTCAGTCAGTTCAAGAATGTGCTCATCGTGATTTTGCTCGTGGCCACGGCGCTCTCGGCCGTCCTCGGGCACGGCGTCGAAGCCATCGCCATCACCGTCATCGTGCTCTTTTCCGTCTTGCTGGGATTTGTGCAGGAATACCGCGCCGAGCGCGCGATCGAGGCGTTGCGACGCATGGCCGCGCTCACCGCCACCGTCCTCCGGGATGGTGAGGAGGTGGAAATCCCGGCACGCGACCTGGCGCCGGGCGATGTCATTCTGCTGCGCGCGGGAGACGTCGTGCCGGCAGACGCGCGCCTGGCCGAGTCAGTCAACCTGCAGATCGAGGAGGCCGCGCTGACCGGCGAGTCCGTCCCGGTGGAGAAACACACCACGCCGCTGACCAACGGCCAACTGGCGCTCGGTGACCGCAAGAACCTGGTCTATTCCGGCACGGTGGCTACCTATGGCCGGGGGCGGGCGGTGGTGACCGCCACCGGCATGAACACCGAATTCGGCAAGATCACCGGCATGTTGCAGACGGTGGAGACCGGCAAAACGCCGCTGCAAGAGAACCTCGACCGGATGGGCAAGCTATTGGCCAAGGCCGCCCTGGTCATCGTGGTCATCATCGTTGCCCTGGGGTTGCTGCGCGGCCAGTCATTCATCGAGATGTTTATCTTCGGCATCGCGCTAGCCGTCGCCGTCGTCCCAGAGGCGCTGCCGGCCGTCGTGACCATCTCGCTGGCCCTGGGCGTCCAACGCATGGTCAAGCGGAATGCCCTGGTGCGCCGCCTGCCGGTCGTCGAAGCCCTGGGCAGCACCACGGTGATCTGCTCTGACAAGACCGGCACGTTGACCCGGGATGAGATGACCGTCCGCCAGATCTTCGTCGCCGGCCGGCTGGTGGAGGTTTCCGGCGCGGGCTATGAACCGCACGGCGCATTCTCCCTAAATGGTGTTCCCGTCATTCCGTCTGGACCGTTGCTGGAGTTGCTGCGCGGGGCCGCGCTGGCTTCCGATGCCCGGCTGGTCGCGAAAGACGATCACTGGGATATCAAAGGCGACCCGACCGAGGGCGCGCTGGTGGTGGCCGCGGCCAAGGTCGGACTGCATCGGGCTGACCTGGAGCGGCAATTTCCGCGGATGAACGAAATCCCCTTCACCTCCGAAACCAAGCGCATGACGACCTTGCATGCGACTGCCGACGGCCCGGTGGCCTATACCAAGGGCGCGGCGGAGGTCATCCTCGACTCTTGTACGCAGTTGTTGACCGAAGATGGGGCACAACCGCTCGACGCCGCGGCGCGCGAGGTGATCCTGGAACAGGCGCGGCAGATGGCCGGCACGGCGCTGCGCGTGTTGGGCGTAGCCACCAAGCCCGATGCGTTCATCGAAAATGCTGAACACGCGATGACCTTCCTGGGCCTGGTGGGGATGATTGACCCGCCCCGCGCCGAGGCGAAGGCGGCCGTGCAGGCGTGCGAGTCGGCCGGCATCAAGGCGGTGATGATCACCGGCGACCACCCGCTGACCGCGCAGGCGGTGGCCCGTGAATTGGGTCTGCTCAAGACCGGCCGTAGCGTTACTGGCGCGGAATTGGAGGCGATGACCGATGGCGAATTCGAGCGTGCGGTGGAAGGGATCGAGGTCTACGCGCGCGTTTCGCCGGCGCACAAACTACGCGTGGTGACCGCCCTGCAAGGGCATGGGCACGTCGTTGCCATGACCGGCGACGGAGTAAACGATGCGCCCGCGCTCAAGAAGGCGGACATCGGCATCGCCATGGGGATCACCGGGACGGACGTCAGCAAAGAAGCCGCGTCCATGACCCTCACTGACGATAACTTCGCCTCGATCGTCGCCGCGGTAGAAGAGGGACGCGGTATTTTCGGCAACATCAAGAAATATCTGATGTATTTGCTTTCATCGAATATCGGCGAGATTGGCTTGATGGCAGGCGCCACGCTGCTGGGCCTGCCACTACCGCTGACCGCGGTGCAGCTCCTGTATGTCAATCTCGCCACCGACGGTCTGCCGGCCCTGGCCCTTGCGGTGGATCCGCCCGAGAAGGACCTGATGCGGCGTAAGCCGCGTGACCAGCGCACGGGCATCTTCACCCGGCCGGTGGTGACGCTGATGACCGTGGGCGGGCTGTGGTCAACCATCGCCAACCTGGGCCTGTACATCTGGGCGCTGAATTCCGGCCGCTCCGTCGCGGAAGCCATGACGATGACCTTCGTCTCGCTGGTCCTGATCCAGTTCTTCAAAGCCTACAACTACCGCTCCGACCGCCATTCGGTGTTGAACCGGCCTTTCGCGAACCGGTGGCTCAATCTGGCCATTGTGTGGGAGTTGCTGCTGCTGATCTTGATCATCTACGTACCGTTTCTGCATGATGCGTTCGGCACCTTTTACCTGACGCTGGAAGACTGGCTGATTGTAATGGCTATCGCGCTTACAATTTCGCCCGTGTTGGAACTGGCAAAGTGGATGGAACGGCGCGGTTGGTTCGGAAAGATGAGTTGACGCCCGTGCGAAGTCCCAAGCCGGCGCTGGGTGCGCTGCCAGCAGGGCGGCGCTCCCAGGCAACAACGATGGAGGTCATGGATGGCCGATGCAAATGCATCTCAGCAGAACGAGACGGCCCTGGCGGCGCGGCTGCGCCGGCTATGGGAGCAAGCGCACGGCGCGCCCGC
>CAZYHE010000167.1:0-8572 GCA_964647225.1 uncultured Anaerolineales bacterium | reverse complement strand
GTATCCGCCGTTCGCGGATGAGTATGCGCTCGTCAGGGTCACGGTAAGCAACCAGGGCGACGGCAGGTCAACGGCGACCTTCGACGGCTTCTACGAGCGTCGCGTGCCAAGCGGCTGCCCCTTTGATACGGCGGATGTCGGCGACCGGGTGTTCTACATCCCGTCGCTGGAGCCGGGCGCGAGCGCCACGTTCGAGGTGCCGCATCGGTTCGCCCAGGAGGGCGCCACCTGGGCTGAGGCCATGGTGGATTACCCATGCGTGGTCGCCGAAGGCGACGAAGTGAACAACTTCAGCGGGCCGATATACTTCACGGTGCGGCCCCCGCGCTTGCCCGACCTGGTCGTGGAAAGCGTCGCCATGGACCCGCCGTCGCCGCTGGCCGGCCAGCAGACCACCTTCAACGTCGTCGTGCGGAACCGGGGCCTTCGCGCCACCCATTCCTACACGTGGTCGGGCATGTACCTGGACCGGTATGCGCCGGGCTGCAGCGTGGGCGATCGGGTGGCCCAACTGCCGCCGCTGGGAGTCGGCGAGAGCAAGGCACTGAGCTTCTCCGCCGTCTTCACCGAAGGGGAGCACTTCGTCACCTTTGAGCCGGACTATGCCTGCATCATCGCAGAGGGCGACGAGGCAAACAACAGCAGCTATCCGCCGGTGGAGTTCACGGCCGGGCCGCCGCTCCTCCCGGACCTGGTCATCGAACGCATTGATCTGAACCCGCCGTCGCCCATGGTGAACCAGACCATCGCGTTCTCGATCACCGTGAAGAACATCGGCGCTGCGGCAAGCAGCTCATACACCTGGGCCGGTTTGTACTTCGACCGGGTCCCACCGGGCTGCCCGCAGCAGACCGGCAGCATCGGCGACGTGGTCGCCCGTATTCCGCCGCTCGCAGCGGGCGCAAGCTACACCGCTGGCGGCATGATGAAGTACTTCCCGACCGTGGACTACCACACCGTGCACGGCTACGCCGACTACGGCTGCATCCTGGCCGAGAGCGACAAATACAATAACCTCGCCTGGCAGACCTTATACGTGGGGCCGCAGAGCGGCGGGGACCTAGTCGTGACCCTCCTGACCGCCTCGCCCACCACCCCCGGCCTCAATGAGACGGTCACGTTCACGGCAACGGTCAGGAATCAGGGCTCCGGCGCCACCGACGGCGCTGCGCTCGGCCTGTTCATCGATCGCATGCCGGCCAACTGCCCGCTCGGGTCGTCGGCCGATCAGTCGGCGGCCATCCCGAGCCTGGTTCCCGGCGGGACGGCCCAGGTGGCCATGACACGCACCTTCAGCGCAGCCGGGCCGCATGATGTCCGCGCCTTTGCGGATTGGAACTGTTCCCTGGACGAAAGCAACGAGCTGAACAACCTGTCGAGCGCCGTGGCCCTGGCGGTCGCGCCCGGCACGTTGCCCGATCTGGTGGTGACGGACTTGGCGGCCGCGCCGGCCGCACCGACCGCCGGCCGGCCGATCACCTTCACAGCAGCCGTGCGCAACGCCGGCTTCGGCGCTGCGGCGGCATCCCGCCTGGGCATCTACTCCGGCAGCGCGCCCGTGAGCGGCAGCGGCGGCTGCAGCGGGACCCCGCTCGGCTATGGCGATGTGCCGGCGCTGCCAGTGAACGCCACCGCTGACGTGAGCGTGGTACTGAGCTTCGCCGCCGGCGGGCAATACCATATCTATGCGCTGGCTGACGACCGGTGCGGGGTGACCGAGTACCGGGAGGACAACAATGGCTTCGGGCCGCTGGCGCTGAGCATCGCCGGCCCGCTCTTCCCGGATTTGAGCATCACGAACGTGAACTATGCGCCGGTCCAGCCGCTGGCCGGCCAGCCCGTCACCTACACGCTGCAGGTGCGGAACGGTGGCACTTCTGCGCTCGACCACCCGCTGGCCAGGGTCGGCCTGTACCTGGACCGATCACCGGCGGGCTGCAATGATACGCCGGACCACCTCGCGGCGCTGCCGGTCATTGCGGTGGGGGCCACGGCGCCCGTGGTGATCGAGGACAGCACCGGGTTTGCATCCGGCGGCAATCACCAGGTCTACTTCCTGGCAGACCAGACCTGTGTCATCAGCGAGACCAGCGAAACCAATAATCGTTACGGGCCGGTCCAGATCACGGCCGGCAGCCCGCCGCTGCCGGATCTGCAGCTCACCAGCCTGACGGCGCTGCCCTCCAACCCGACCGTCGGCGCCCCGGTGCGCTACATCGCCCGGGTCAAGAACGCGGGCACGGCGGACGTCCCAACCGGTTCCGATGTGCGCCTGGGGCTGTATCTCGACCACACGCCCGTCGCCTGCAGCAGTCCCCAACCGAACCTGGAGCTGCTGGTGCCGGCCCTGGCCGTGGGCGTCACCCAGGACTTCGTGTTCGAGTACGCGCAGTTCTCGGCGGGCTCGCACCAGGCCTGGGCGGTCGTGGACCACCAGTGTGCGCTCACCGAAAGCAACGACGCCAACAACCAGGCCGGGCCGGCGGTGGTTGCCGTTGGCGTTGCACCAACACCCAGCCCGACGCCGTCGCCCACGCCGGTGCCGCCAAAGACCACCCGCGACTACGCCTTCGTGGTGACGGATGGCGCCGGCGCCGCCGCGGGCCTGCAAGTTGTGGACGTGAGCGCGCCGGGCGCGCCGCAGCTCACCGCCGCGCTGGCCCTGACGGGCGAACCGCAGCGTCTCGCGCTGACCCGCATCGGCGCCAACCGCTATGTGTTGGTGGCGGCCGGGACGGCCGGGGTGCACGTGGTGAATGTCAGCCAGCCAGATGCCCCGCAGCTGGTCGGCACGCTGGACACGCCGGGCAGCGCGGGCGGCGTGGCCGCCTACGGCAGCTACGCCTACGTGGCCGACTCGACCGGCGGCCTGGGCATCATCAACCTGGCCGACCCGGCAGCCCCAGCCGCGGTTACCTACTACGACACGCCGGGCGTCGCCCTCGGCGTGGCCGTGTGGTCGCCCGCTGCGGGCACGGTCTACGCGGCAGTGGCGGATGGCGCGGCTGGCCTGACGCTCGTGGACGTCACCACGCCGGCCAGCCCGCAGTATGTGACGCAGTTCGATACGCCTGGCGAAAGCCAAGGCGTGACCTTGGCCGGAAGTCTGGCCTACGTGGCGATTGGCGCGGCCGGCGTGGCCGTCGTTGATCTCGGCACGCCGACTCTGCCGCAGTCTGCCGCACTGTCCGAGACCCCCGGCACAGCCCGCGCGGTGGCGGTCAGCGCTGGACTCGCCTTTGTGGCCGACAACGACCGTGGGCTGCGCATCATCAATCCGCTGGCCGTCTCGCCGACCTCGCAGGCCTGCGATACAGCCGGCAACTGCACGTCGGCGACGCTCGCCGGAGCGCAGGCGACCGGCCTGACAGTCAGTCGGGCGCAGGGCGGCTTCATCATCTCTGAGGCAGCCGCTCGTCTCGCCCAGGCGCCGGTTGCGGCAGCCCAGGATGGGGCATATGCTGCGGGCACGTCGCGTGCCGCGGTCTATGGTTTCACGCTGCGCCGCATGCTGGAAGCGGTGGCCGCGAGCGACTCGGTCTATGTCAGCATCTCGGGGCTGCCGCGCGTGCTCGATACCCTGGCGCCGGTCGCAGTCGGCGGGCAGGCGGTGGCTATGAACTCAACGCTCAAGTCGCTGCGGGTCACCGCCGACGGCGAGGCGCTCTTGATCCAGGAGTGGTCCCCCGACGAGGTGGCCGACTTCACGTGGTCAGCCAGTTGGACGCCAACGACCGATGGGCAGCACGTCCTGCAGGCCTTGGCATATGACCAGGACGAGCGATGGGCCAGCGCCCTGTATACGCTGACCGTTGACGCCGACCTGCCATCCCTGTCAATCAACTCGCTGGTCATCACTTCGACCGCGCTTTACCCGGTTGACCGGGTGGACGTCACCGGGTTCGTGACCGACACCGGCGGTGTCGCGAGCGTGGAGTGGCGCGCGCCGGGCGGCGCGTGGCTGACTGCGCTGCTGCAGGAATCGGACCTTGGCCAGGGCAGTCCGTTGGAATGGCGCGGGCCGTGGAGTCTGGGTTCGCCGCTGCCGGACGGCAGCACCTTCAATATCGCTGCTCGTGTCACCGATCTGGCCGGCCACACCACTCAGATCACGGTGCCGGTGCGCGTCGATCTGATGCCGCCGCATGGCGCTGATCTCAGCCTGTGGGCGGATGGTGTCGCGGTGCCCCCCGGCAGCACCGTGACGCAAGCCGGTGCGGACCTGGAGCTGCGCTGGAGCGCCGGGCTGGACGGCAGCGGCTTGCAGCCTTACACCGTGCGTTGGACGGCCCAAACCACCGCCACGTTGGCGAGTGAAGCGCTGGCTAACGTGCCGACCGCCGGCCCGTTGTCCTCGTCGTTCACGCCGGGTGAGGGCCAGCGGGTCATGGTGCAGCTTGGCATGGCGGACACGCTGGGCAATCAAAGCTGGCGCAGCTTCGGAACGGTGGTCGTGGACGGTCAGACGACCCCTGACTATTGCGTGCTGCCTGCTCCGGGCACCAACGCCGGTGTCCCGACAGCCTGGATGCATTCCGGCTGCACCCTGCTCGGCGTCGACGGCCGGGTGGCTGCGGCCACGGGGAGTGGTGACGCACAGCGGCTCTACACCACCTGGAACGCTGAGGCGCTGCGCCTGGCCTGGACGGGCGCGAACTGGCATACGGACGGCGACCTGTTCGTCTACCTTGACACGCAAGCGGGTGGCTCCGGCGTTGCCTACAACCCTTACCAGATCGTGAGCAACGGCGGACTGGCCCCTGATGCGACGGTGGTCACCTTGCCGACCGGGATGGCGGCCGACTACCTGGTCTGGGTGCGTGATGCGCAGGACGCGGTGCTCCTGGCCTGGAACGGCAGCGAGTGGGACTGGGCGGCGACGTTGGACGGCAACCACTTCCTGACCTGGGCGGGCGCGGGCTCGACCGCCGCCGCCAACCGTGGCCAGACCGAGCTCTATCTGCCTTTCCGCCTGCTGGGCATCCCCGGCGACGGTGGATCCAGCGCTGTGAAGCTCTTGGCGCTGGCCAGTGAAGCAGGTGCGCTGCGTATTTGGGCCACGCTGCCCGCCAGCAACGGCGTGAACAGCGCCCGGGTGCTGCCTGATACCAGCCCGGCCGGGCTGGATCTGACGCTCGACCACGCGTTCCAGTGGTCCCGGTTAGGCCCGGGTATCTGCCCGAGCGGCTCGACTGGCGTCGGCGCCGCCTCCTACACGGCGGCGCCCGCGATCACCCTGGTGAGCCAGCCGGGCGGCAGCTCGGTGAGTCTGCTCGGCGACAGCCTCTACTGGCTGCGCGAGCTGCTGCTCGGCAGCCCGCCGGCGGATGTGAACTCCTACCTGGCTGCGCTGACTGCCGGACAGCCGCAGTTGGGCGGCGGCTCGCCGGTCACGTACACCCTCACCTACCGGAATGTCGGCAGCGGCACGGCCCGCGGCGTGAGCGCAGCGGTGCAGGCCCTCTACGCGCTGCGCCTGGCCGGCGGCCAACAACAGACCGTCAGCCTTGGCGACGTGGCGCCGGGCGAGCAGGCCTCGATCGTCCTGCACGGCACGGTTGATCTGAGCTTGTCGGGAGAGCCGTGGATCGCGCTGGCCGCGCGTGTGTTCGACAGCGCGCATCCCGCCACCGGCCAACCCATCGACTGGCTGTGGGCGCACCAGCCGATTGACCGCAGCGCACCGCTCTTCTTCGGCGTCAACCGGCCCAGCTACCTGCTGCGGTCCGGAAAAAACACCCTGAACGGCTATGCCTACGATCCATCCGGTGTGCCGGGGATCGGCTTCGACGTGCAGGCGCCGGGGGGCGGCTCATCCGTCCTCGAATGCGTTGACGGCACGCCCGCGGATGGCGCCTGGGCGTGCGGCTGGAACCTGGCGGCGAACCATGGCGATGTATACCAGCTCAAGATGCGGGCCGGCGATGCGTTCGGCCAGGTCGGCGCCTGGAATGATTGGCTGCCGTTCCGGGTCGATGCCCAGCCGCCGGATGTCACTATCAACTACACGGCCTCGCAGACAGCGCCGGGCATTGTCGTGGCAGCCAGCAATGTGCTGGTGGTTGGCGACATCACCGACGCCGACGGCATCGGCGGGGTCACGGGGTGCATGAATGGCCTCCTGTGCAAACCAGCCGATCTGCAGGCCACTGGCCGGCAATCGGTGGTCCACGAGCATATCCCGCCCGGGCCGGCTGCGGTGGCCGGCTGTGCCGCGCCTCTTGTGAGCAGCTTTGTGGTCACCGAGAGCTTCCCCATCGGTGAGGTGCGGCTGGGCTTCCGGGCCGAGGCGCTGCATCGCGATCTGCTGCAAGTGGACTTGACGGGGCCTGGCGGCCGCACGGTGAGACTGCTGGACAACGACGGCCGCTCCGGCACCGACTATCAGAACTACGACGTCAACCTGTTTGACGCTGCGGCGCTCTCGGTCACCGATCTGCTGGCGAGCCAGGCCCTTGGCGCAGCGCTGTTCGGCCAGGACGCCCGGCCGGTGGAGCCGCTGCGGGCCTTCGCCGGGCAGGATTCAGCCGGGACATGGACCTTGAGCGTGTGCGACCGCAGCGGAACCTCGGCTGCCGCGGCCTACGTGCGCAGCCGCCTGACAGTGCTGCCGCGCCTCAGCGCCACGACAGGGAGCGCGTGGCTCTTCCGCACGCCTGACATCGGCCGGCACGACTATGTGTCACAGACCATCACCTTCAACGGTTGGGATGCCGCCGGGAACTACGCACCCGGTGTCAGCTTCGATTTCATCGCCGACAATGTGCCGCCTGTGATCAGCGTCGAATCGCACCGGGCGCAGGTGACACTGGGCAGCCCAACGGTGGTGCTCAGCGGCACGGTCAGCGACGGCGGGCCGATCGCGACGGTAGAAATCGAGGTGCATGCGCCTGGCGGCGCAGTGACCCTCGTCAACGCGGCGCGCAACGGCGGCAACTGGTGGTATGAGACCTCCGTAACGGTGGCCGGACTCCACACCCTGTGGGTGGTTGCCACCGATGCAGCCGGCAATCGGAGCGCCGCCGGTCCGTATGACTTGGAGGTGACCTGTGTGGCGGCGGCCCCGGCAATCAGCAGCATCCTGGCGGAGCCGGCAAGCGGTATGACCGGCACCGTCACACTCGCAGCACGCCTGAACAACAGCAGCAGCGAGCTGCCGGCGGGTATGCTGGTCGGCTTCTACGCCAATGGCCTTCTAGTCGGGACCGCGACTGCTCCCAAACTGGCAGCCGGCCAGGGCGTAACGCTGAGCGTCAACTGGCCCGATATGCACGGCGGCACCTACGACGTCCGGGTGGTGCCGAACGTGGCGGGTGCGGGAGGCGGCCGGCTGGCATTGTGTGATGCATCCGACTCGTTGAGCTGGGCGGTGTCGCTGCGGGATCTGGTCCTGAACAGCGGTTGGAACCTGATTTCGAGCAGTGTTAACCCGCAGAATCAGGATATCACGGTGGTGCAGCGGCCGATCAGCGGCACCTATTTCACCATCCAGTCGTATGACCTGGGCGCGCGCTCGTACTACCCACAGGTGCCGTCGCCACTCAACACACTCCGCAGCTTTGATGCGCTGCACGGCTACTGGATTCGCGAGACAGCGGCGCCGGCGCCGGACGCACAGACGCTCGAGGCGGCCAGGCTGCTGATCGTGGGCGAGGCCGTGCCGGACACAACCCCGTTGGCGCTGGACGCTGGCTGGAATCTGATCAGCTACCTGCCGGAGTCCAGCCGTGCGGTCTCTGAGGCGCTAATCAGCATCAGCGGCCAGTACTCGGCCGTGTTGGGCTTCCGGGGCGGCGCGCTCTCCTATTACCCGGACCTGCCGCCGTACATCAACACCCTGAAGAGCCTCGAGCCGGGTTATGGTTACTGGCTCAAGACGAAGCAGGCAGCCACCCTCATCTACACCACCGTGCCGGCCGGCCTCACCATACAATCATCTGCCGGTGTCACGGGTCGGCCGCAGGTCGCTGCACTTGCGGCGGCGCGTGCCTTGCGATCGACCGAGGCAGCCAACGGCGTGCGGCCCACGTCGACCTGGATGAACTACTACGGCCCGGCGCGCCTGCCTGACGATAGCCCCCTGCCCAGCGGCGCGGTGCTGCTGGCGGTCGATCCGCAGGGGACGGTATGCGGCGCCGTGCCGTATACCAGCGGCGAGTGGTATGGGTTGTTGGCCTGCTACGGCGACGATGAAGTGACGCCAGTTGATGAAGGCGCGGTACCCGGTGATGCGATCGAGGTGCGCATGGTCGCTGGCGCGCAGACGCAGGTGATCGGTGTGGGCATCTGGACGGCACACGGCGATCGGCAGCAGGTGCCGGGTGGTGATCCGCCGGTCGTGCCGCCGACGCCTCCCGCCGGGCGTCTGTACCTGCCCCTGATGTTCAGCGGCGCGGGGCCGGATGATGGCTCGCCACTCCCGGCGCCCGTGGCGCCGCCGGGCCGCCTGTACTTGCCGGTGACGCTCAGCGGCGCCAGGCTCGGTGACTGACGAGGCAGGGACCTGCACAGCATGAGAGATCCGGGGCGGGAAACTCGCCCCGGGATACTCTGCCACGGAGGAATTGCCGGA
>CAZYHE010000166.1:0-8612 GCA_964647225.1 uncultured Anaerolineales bacterium | reverse complement strand
ATCGCGCTGGGCATCATCGGCAACGAGTTCTTCCAGTCGGAGTCGGAAGGCAACCTGCGGCCAGGCCAAAGCATCACCGTCGCCAACTATACGCTGACCTATCGCGGGCTAGAGGCGAGCCGGGGGCCGAACTACACCGAGTACACCGCTCGGATGGACATCCTGCGCGATGGCCGGCCGGCCGGCCAGGTGTTGCCCAAGAAGCATATCTACGACAAGAACCAGGAGCAGCCGATGACCGAGGTCGGCCTGACGCCGGGCCTGATCGAGGACGTGTATGCGGTGCTGGCGGGGTTCGAGGCGAACGGCAGCCTCGCGTCCTTCAAGGTGTACATCAACCCGCTCATGTCGTGGATGTGGATCGGCGAGATCTTCCTGGTGCTGGGCGTCCTGGTTGCCACCTGGCCGCGCCGATCGTCAGCCGCCGTTCTCGCGCAAGCGCCCGCAGCCGGGGCCGCGCAGCCGGCTTGAAGAACGACCGATCACGCAATACGCAATACGTATCACGTTTCAGGAACAAACATGCTCATCATCCTTGCCATCGTCATCTCGGCCGCGGCGCTGCTGATCGTGGCCTACCCGATTCTCGCCAAGGCGCGCGAAACGCAGCCCGCGGTCGCCTCTGCACAAGAGGAAATTGACGAGTTGCTGGCGCGCCGCGATGCCGTCTTCCAGGCCCTCCGCGATCTGAACTTCGATCACCAGGTCGGCAAGGTCACGAACGACGATTTTGCCGTCTTCGAAGCGAACCTGAAAGAGTCGGCGGCCGACACGCTGGCCGCGATAGACCAATGGGAGTCGGCCGTAGATCAAGCCATGAACGCCGCGTTGGATCGGGAGATCGAAATCCGGCGAGCCGAGCTGTTGGACGGCGGCCGCAGTTGCCCGCGCTGTGGCCGGCCGGCCGTGGCCGAGGATAAGTTCTGCGCCGCCTGTGGCGCCGCGCTGCCGGTCCCCGAGACGAAACCCGCGCCGGCCGCTCAGCGGTTCTGCCGCAAGTGCGGCCGGCCGGCCGAGCCAGCCGACCGCTTTTGTGGCGGCTGCGGCGCGGCCCTGATGTAGCGCAAGATGCCATCTTGCGTTACGGCTAGACAAGGAAACAAAGTGTCTTCTCAATAGGCCAGCCTGCGCAGGCAGGCTTCGCGATGGTTGCAGCGACCTCGGTCGCCACTCCTTGAGCATGTCCGTCCCATCAATCCACCTCGCGCCCTATCTCGACGATGAAGCCGCCCGGCGTCTGATCGAGCCGGTCGGCTTTGCCGATCCGCGCGCGGCCGCCCGCAGCGTGCGCGATCTCGCCCTGGTGGCGGGCGCGACCGCGCCCCTGGGCCAGGTCTGGCCCAGCCTGCTGGCGGCCCTGGCCGATGCCGCCAGCCCCGATCGCGCGTTGGTCAACTTCGCCCGGTTCATCCAGGCCGCGCCGGCCCCGCCCAGGCTGCTGGCAGATCTGGCGGCCGATCAGCGCACCACCGAGATGCTGGTCACACTGTTCGCCGGCAGCCAATTTCTCACCGAAATCCTGCTGCGCGACGGGAATCACCTGGCGCGCCTGGCCGATCGTGCCGGCCTGGCACAGATGAAAACCGCCCCCCAGTTCGAGGTGGAAGCCCGGCAGGCCATCCACGCGGCATTGACCGCAGACACCGCCGGCAAAGATCGGGAGCCGGACGCCGCGGTCGCATTCGACGCTTTGCGGCGCTTTCAGCGCGCTGAATTCCTCCGCATTGGCGTCAGCGACCTGTGCGCGCTGCTTGACCTCCCGTCCGTCACCCAGCAGCTCTCCGCCCTGGCCGAAGGCATCCTGCACATCGCCCTGGAGTTGATCGCCACGCGGACGGCCGCCGATCCCCAAGGGTTCGTCGTGTTGGCGATGGGCAAGCTCGGCGGCGCGGAGCTGAACTATAGCTCCGACATTGACCTGCTCTTCCTGGCCGACGACGCCGAACGGGCCTTCGGCTACCAACGCCTGGGCGAGCGGCTGATCGGCGCGCTGACCGACGCGACCGCCGAGGGCTTTCTCTACCGCGTGGACATGCGGCTGCGGCCCTGGGGCGCGGTCGGCCCGCTCATCAGCACGGTGGATGGCTATCTCAAATACCTGAAACAACACGCCCGGCTGTGGGAGAAGCAAGCGCTCCTGCGCGCCCGGCCGGTCGCGGGCAACGCGGCGCTCGGTCGCGCGTTCCTGGCGCAGGCGGCCGAGTTGATGTTTGCCACCCAGCGCGAGGCCGTGCGGGCCGATGTCCACGCGATGAAACAGCGCACCGAGGCGCGGCTGCGCGAGTTGGGCCAGGACTGGGGCGAGGTCAAGCTCGGTGAAGGCTCCATCCGCGATGTGGAATTCGTCGCGCAATTCATGCAATTGACGCAAGGCGGCGAGCACCACGAGCTGCGCGGCGGCACGACGTTGGAGGTGCTGGCGCGCCTGGCCGAACGCCGCCTCATAACTCCCGACGAGCATCGCGTGCTGTCGGAAGGCTACGTCTTCCTGCGCACCGTCGAGCACTACCTGCAAATCCTGGAATACCGGCAAACGCACATCCTGCCGGCCAATGCCGCCGACCTGCGCTATCTGGCGCAGCGGCTGGGCTACACCGGCCCCGATGCGGCCAGCCGGTTCGTCACGCGCTACCAGCAACACAGCGCGGCCGTGCGCGCCGTCTATCGGCGCTACTTAGCCGTGCCCGAAGGATCATCAGGAGGCCCTGCCATGACAACGACCGTCGGACAGTCCTCTCCCGCCGCGCCGGGTGCCGCGCTCGCGGAAGCGCAGCTCGCCGAGGCGCAGCTTCGCCAGCACCTGGCTCGGATGGCGCCCTCCTACGCCGAGGTCTTCTCCGACCAGGAAATCCGCCGCCACGCCGACTTGGCCTCGCGGCTGAGCGATTCCAACCCGGTCGAGGTGCGCGCCGAACGCATCGGCGAGACGCTCTGGCGCGTCACGATCGTGGCCTTCGACTACCTGGGCGAGCTTTCCGCGATCTGCGGCCTGCTCTTCGCCGACGGCTTCAACATCGTCGCGGGGCAGGTCTTCACCTATGAAGGGGAAACCAGCGGCACGCGGCGCAAGATCGTGGATGTCTTCACCGTGGACTCGGCGCAGGCCGAAGCGAAGGCCGGCAAGGATGTCATCGGCAAGGAGCTGTGGCTGAGCTACGCCGGCAACCTGGGCGCGCTGCTGCGGCGGCTGCAGGGCCGCCAACAACGCCAGGCCGAGGGCGCGCTGGTGAAGCGGGTGGCCGGGGCGCTGCACAACACGCCGGCCGCCGGCCCGACCTTGCATCCCGTCAGCATCGAGATTGACAACGACACCTCCGACCGCTACACCATCCTCCGCATTGATGCGCCCGACACGCCTGGCTTCCTGTACGAATTCACGAACGCCCTGGCGCTGAACGACGTGTACATCGCCCACGTTTCGGTGGAATCCATCGGCAACCGCGCGCACGACGTGCTCTACGTGACGGATACCCAGGGCCGCAAGATCACCAGGCCCGACAAACAGCGCGAACTGCGCGCGGCGACGGTGCTGGTCAAGCACTTCACGCGCCTGCTGCCGCATTCGCCCAATCCCGAAGCCGCGCTCCTCCACTTCAACGAATACCTGGGCGAGCTTTTCCGCCGGCCTTCGTGGCCGGATGAACTAGGCTCGCTGGAGCGCCCCGAAGTCCTCGCCGCGTTGGCCCGCCTACTCGGGGTCAGCGAGTTCCTGTGGGACGACTTCCTGCGGATGCAGTACACCAATCTCTTCCCGGTCGTCGAGGATGTGGGCGCGCTGGCGCGGCCCAGGCCCAAAGCCGAACTGGCGGCCGAACTGGCGCAAGCCCTCGCCGCGGCGGCCGATGGCCAGGCGCGCCGCGACCGGCTGAACGCCTTCAAAGATCGCGAAATGTTCCGCACCGACATGCGCCACATCATGGGACACGTGGCCGACTTCGGCCAATTCTCGGCCGAACTGACCGACCTGGTCGAGACGGTCGTCACGGCCGCCGCGGAGATCACGCTGGCCGAACTGATCGGGCAGCATGGCGCGCCGCGCAGCGACGACGGCGCGGTGATCCCCCTGGCGGTCTGCGTCCTGGGGAAGTGCGGCGGCTACGAACTAGGCTACGCCTCGGACATCGAAGTGATGTTCGTCTATGGCGGCGCGGGGCAGACGACCGGCCCGCGGGCCTTGAGCGCCGCCGAGTTCTTCGACCGGCTCGTCACCGAGTTCAAGGGTGCGATCTGGGCCAGGCGCGAAGGGATCTTCGAGATTGACCTGGACTTGCGGCCCTACGGCAACGCGGGCAGCCTGGCCGTCTCGCTCGACTCCTTCCGCCGCTACTTTGCGCCCGGCGGCCCCGCGTGGAGCTACGAGCGGCAGGCGCTTATCAAGCTGCGCGCCATCGCGGGGGACGCGGCGTTCGGCCGCGCGGTCGAGACGCTGCGCGACGCCTTCGTCTACGGCGCCGCGACATTCGACGTGGCCGCGATGCGCGCCATGCGCGAACGGCAACTGCGCCACCTCGTCACGCCCGGCACGATCAACGCGAAATTCAGCCCCGGCGCGCTGGTGGATGTCGAGTACACCGTCCAGGGCTTGCAGATGCTCCACGGCCACGCCCACCCCAGCCTCCACCTGACGAACACCCACGCCGCCATCACCGCGCTGGGGCAGGCAGGGATCATCTCGGCGGAGAATGCGGCCCGGCTGAGCGAGGCGCTCCTGTTCCTGCGCCATCTCATCAACGCGCTGCGGGTGGTGCGCGGCAACAGCAAAGACCTGACCGTGCCGCCGGAGGAAAGCGAAGAGTTCGCGTTCCTGGCCCGCCGCCTGGGCTACGGCAACGAACCGGCCCGCCTGCGCGCCGACCTGACGCATCATCTGGAGTGGGTGCGCCGGCTGAACACGCGGCTGCTCGGCTGACGCCGCGCAGCAAAGAAGACGGGTAGACGGGTAGATTGGTAGATTGGTCATCGTGCCAACTCGACCAATCTACCAGTTTCCCAACCTACCAATCCACCAACAAACGGAGGAGGCACTGTGAACCGATCATCCCACCTTATCGCACTGTGCGCCATCCTGGCGCTCATCCTGGCGGGCTGCGCGACGCCGACGCCGCCCCCGGAGCCGGTGACCGTCCGCTTCGCATTCCCGGCCGCCGACCAGGATCAAGTCAAGAAGCTGACCGAGCAGTTCACGAAGACCCATCCCGAGGTCAAATTCGAGCTACTGGCCCGCCGCTGGGATGCGATCAACGGCATTGACCCGGCGGGCGCGGATGTCATCCTCACCTCGCAGTTCGCCCTCGAAGAGCTGCGCCGCCGGGGCGCGCTGGTCAGCCTCGATCCGCTGATGGCCGGCGACAAAGACCTCAACCAGGCCGACTTCCTGCCGAACGCGCTCAAGATGTTCGTGGACAGCGGCAAGACGTGGGCGCTGCCCGCCGGGCTGGACACCCAGGTGCTCTACTACAACAAAGACCTGTTCGACCGCCGCGGGGTGCCCTATCCGGCCGACGGGTGGACGCGCGACGACTTCCACCAGAAGGCGCGTAAGCTGAGCGATCCGGCAACGAGCAGCTTCGGCTATGCCGTCACCTCCGACTTCCTAGACCCGATCCTGTTCATCTATCAGCACGGCGGCAAGCTGTTCGACGACCTGCAATCGCCCACGCGCACCACCTTCACCGACCCGAAGACGATCGAGGCGGTGGATTGGTACGCCAAACTGCTGCGGGAGCCGGGGGTCGTCATCACGCCGCAGAACGCCCAGGAGCTAAATGCGGGCAATGTGCAATCCGCCCTGCGCGTCGGGAAGGTGGGGATGTGGGTCGGGCCGATCTCGGCGCGCGGCGGCCGGCTCGACCGCGGGCCGTGGCCGATGAAGTGGGGCATGGCCGCGCTGCCGGCCGATGCGCAGGCCGCCACGATGGCGACCGCGGCGGGCTACGCCATCACCACCCAATGCAAGAAGTCGTTGACGTGTTGGCAGTTCACCGTCTTCATGAGCAAACAGCCGATCTCGACCTTTGCGCCCGCCCGGCGCTCGCTGCTCAAAGCGACGACCGGCCAGGACGCCGAGGTCGCCAAGCTCGCGCAGGGGAGCGTGGACAGCGCGCTGCTCATCCGCGCGACCGATCTGAGCCGGTTGGAAAAAGCGATCGGTGTCTTCACCGTGGCCGTGAACGCGGTGGTCGCCGACAAAGCGTCGGCCGCCGAGGCGTTGTCCCTGGCCCAGCGGGAGTCGCCGCTGCCGTGAGATGGACGGGACGCGGACGACGCAGACCACGCGGACGACGCGGACAAAACCTGATACATAGTTTCTGGATTTAAGGACACGCCCATGAACCAAGAGACGCCCAACTCTCCCATCGAAACCACCGCGCAGCGCATGGGTCGCCGCATGGCGCGCGGGCTGATCGTGCTCAGCGGGTGGCTGGCCGACCGGCTGCTGGACATCGCGCTGTGGGCGGTCAACCTGGTGCGCGAGCTGCCGGTGCGGGCCGGCCGCCTGAGCCTGGCGCTGTGGCAGGGCCTGCGCGGGCTGATCCTGGCGGCGCCCGGCGCAGTGCGCGCCAGCCGCCGCGGGCCGGGGCTGGGCGCATGGCTGCGCGTCGCGCCGCGCGCGGCCGGCATCTGGCTGATCGTGCTCATCTTCCGCCTGCTCGACCTGGCGGGCATCCCGGAAGTGTGGAGCTTCTTCCTGCGCGCCACCACGCGCGTCAGCCCGCTGACCGGCGCGGAGATCGGCGCGGCCGCGGCCATCCTCGGCCCAACCGCATTGCGCTACGCCGATGTGCGCGTGGCCGAGGGCGGCATCCTCAACCTGATCTTCAAGCGCAACGGCGGGCGCGCCTTCGCGACCTTCCACACGATCAACCTGCCGACCTTCGGCCCGCATCGCCGCGCCAACTTCGGCATCCTGTTGCACGAGCTGGTGCATGTCTATCAATACGAGCGCACCGGCGGCCTCTACATCGCCGAGGCGATCTATGCGCAGAATACCTCTGGCTACGACTACGGCAGCCCGGAGGATCTCCAACTCTGCCTGGCGACCGGCGGCTGCTACCGCAGTTTCAACCGCGAGCAGCAGGCGCAACTCGTCCAGGATTATTACGAACGTCAAGTGGCCGGCCTGCCGGTGACGGCATACGAGCCGTTCATCGAGGAGATGCGGCAGGGACGGATCTGAAAGAATCAGAGAAGAGTAGACGCAATGCCCACCAACAAGCCCGCCCGTTATCTGCTTTTCGGCACGCTCTATTTTGCCCAGGGATCCATCCTGGCCTACTTCACCGCGCTGAACGCCCTCTATCTGCTCTCATTCAACCTGACGATGAGCCAGGTCGGCATCTTTTCGGCCATCGCGCTGATCCCGTTCGTCCTCAAGATCTTCTTCGGGATGCTCAGCGACAAGGTGAGCCTGCTCGGCCGCGGCCATCGCAAGCCATACATCGTGCTTGGCCTGCTGATCCAGGCGACCGGCCTGGTCATCGCGCCGCTCATCCATCCGGGGCGCTATTTCTGGGAGTTCGCGCTGCTGGCGTTCGTCCTGATGTCGGGCATGGCGCTCTATGACACCTGCACCGACGGGCTGGCGTTGGACACCACCCCGCCCGAAGAACAGGGGACGATCCAGGGGTTCATGGTCGGCGGCCGGGCGCTCGGCGTCGTGGTGATCTCCGCGGTGATCGGCGTGCTGGCGCAACACACGGGCTGGACCGTCGCATTCTGGAGCCTGGCGGTCATCACGCTCGTGCCGCTGCCGCTGATCTGGGCAGTTCGCGAAGGGACGCGGCCGGCGGAGCGCCAGTTTCGCTGGAGCGCGTTCCGGGCGTTTAGCCGGCGACCACTCATCGCGCTGGCGCTGTTCGGCGCGCTCTACTCCCTGGCGATCAACGCCGCCAATGAGATCGTCAATCCGTTCCTGGAGCACGACTTCGGCATCAGCCTGACTGCGGCGGGCTTCTACACCGCGGTGTGGGGCATCGGGGTGGCGTTGGGCGGGCTGACCGGCGGCCGGCTGACCGACCGGATCGGCCGCCGGCGAGCCGCGTTGGGGGCGATGGGGATCGCGGCGGTGGGCACGGCGGTGCTCGCCCTCATTGGCAGCCCACTCATGGCTTGGCCGCTCGTGCTGCTCTTCGGCCTGGGCTTCGGCTACTACGAGACGGTCTACTTCGCCACCGCGATGTCGTTCACCGACCCGCACATCGCGGCCTCCATGTACTCCATCTTGATGGCCGTCGCCAACATCGGCATCGGGATCGGCCTGGCGGTCAGCGGCGCGCTGGTGGATGCGGTCGGCTACCGCGCGACCTTTGTGATCGTGGCGGCGGTGAACTTGCTGGCGCTGCCGTTGCTTCCGGTGATTTTTGGCAGAAGGGTGGAACGGTAGGTTGGTAGATTGGTAGATTGGTAGGGGTCCGCCAATTTCCAATCTACCAATCTACCAACCTACTGACTCACCGATTCGTTCCCCAGCAACTTCCCCTCATAAATCTCGCGCACGACCTCCTCGATCTCCGGCTCGACCAGCGAGACATCGCGCACGCGGTAGTCGCGAAAGAGCACGGGCATCAGTTCCGCGACACCGGGGCTGCCGTTGGCTTGCGAGATGCGGAACC
>CAZYHE010000165.1:0-8629 GCA_964647225.1 uncultured Anaerolineales bacterium | reverse complement strand
TATTGGACTTTGGACAACCGCGATTAGCCTGGACTGCTGAAAACAGTCCGGCGTACCTTGCCAAGTAAGTCGGCAGTCGCCGTTCAGCCGGTTTGCGGCAGGTTGGGCGGCTTTTTGACCACTGCTGCGGTCTTTTTGACCACCGGATACCGGGGCCGTGGCTCTGGGTTGGCGCCTTTGGCGCGGCCGGGAGGAATACCCCGGCGTTTGGGTGCCGCCGCCGGTGTGCCGATCGACCGAATAATCTCGGCAAAGGCGCGTTGCGTCGCGGAAGGCGTCGCCGGTGCGGCGGGCTGGCTCGGCAAGTAGCGTTCCCACGGGCGGCGGTTCACCTCGCCCAGCGAGCGGGCCAGGTACAGTTGCACGTAGGCCAATTGGACCAGTTGCAACCAGTTGGTTTCCCGTTCGGTATCTGACGTTTGAAAGTCGGTCAGCAGCAGCCGTTGTTTACCGAACCGGAAGAAATGTTCCAAGTCGAAACGCTGGGCATAAGCCTGCTGGATTTCCAGTAAGGTGAGCTCCAGACGGCGGGCGCCGAGCACGACCAGCCAGAGGTCGCGCTTGAAAGCTGGCTGACCCGCGGCGTCGAGCAACTGC
The DNA here is from genome assembly GCA_964647225.1 of uncultured Anaerolineales bacterium. Taxonomy (GTDB): domain Bacteria; phylum Chloroflexota; class Anaerolineae; order CG2-30-64-16; family CG2-30-64-16; genus CAZYHE01. Next base: position 8,032 of record CAZYHE010000165.1, on the reverse strand, counting down.
ACGCGGACTAACGTAAACGGCTGCGTGTGCATGGCGTAGTCCCGCGTGCCGCGCATCAGCAGGTCCTGCCAGGCCTGGATCTGCACGGTGTAAGTCCGCCCGCGCCGACTCGTCCGGGTGGTCTCGACGGTCTGCGTCGGCGGGCCCCAGGTCGTCGGATCGTGCAAGACGAACGCCGCGCCATACCACGTCGGATGCCCCGCCTGGCGGTCGTCCGCCGCGACCGGCGCCGCGGGGCGATACAGCGTGCGTGTGCCGCGCAGCCGGGCAATCGTCACCAGGCTGGGATATTGCGCCACCGGGTGCAAGAAAGCGGCCGTGCTGTAGCGGCTATCGTCGACCTGGACGCACAGGTCGTTGTGAAAGGGCAGGCGTTCGTCCGTCATCAGCGTTGCCACTTGCGCCACACCCACACTGATCTCGGTCTCTTGGGTGCTGATGCGCCGCCAGATCAGCGGGATGATCCAGGCGGGTTCGACGCCGGATAGCTTGTCGGGCAGGTACGCCAGCAGCGAGTACTGATGGCCGAGCGTGATCGGCTTGTTACCGCCGATCGGGTTGGCGCAATGCACAAACCCCCGGTCGGGCAGGGTCGGGGCAAAGACCCGCGCCACGCTGGTGGCGTCAATGCCGAACAACCAGAACTTGCGCCGCTGGGGCCGCGCCAAACGTGTCGCAATCAGCCACAACAGCGTTTGTTCACGAAGGCGGCGGTGTTCCGCCTTCGTGATCGTGAAACACTCGCCGACCGCCACATACACGCTGCTGTAGGTGCGGCGAAAGTCCGGCGCCAAACTCAGTTCGACGACTGAGCGGGCCTGTCGATTGCCCGCCAGTGCATCCAGCAACTCCATGGTCGCATCCGCACGGCGGTCAAAACTGTGGTACACTTCTAGCCGAAACTGTTCCAACTGCTGGGAGGCGTTTGTGTTCATACCTCCAGTTTGGAGCAGTTTCGTGAATTACGTCAATTCTGGCTATGCACCTGTCAGAGCAACGATTGTCCAAAGTCCAATTATTAGCGTAACGTTCTAACAGCTCGGACGCGGTCAGAATCGTGCTGAGCGGGGTGCGGAATTCGTGCGAGGTCATATTGATGAAGCGCGAACGCAACTCGCTCAATTCGTGCTCTTGCGCCAGCGCGCGGCGGATTTCCGCTTCGGCCTGCTTGCGCTCGCTGATGTTCCGGGCGATGCCTTCCAGCCCGATCAGCCGGCCGGCCGCATCATAGAATGGCGTGGTGCGCTGTTCGGTCCAGATGATCGTGCCGTCCTTGTGTATCCAACGCAGCTCGATCGGCTCATCCGGTGGGGTTTGCCCGGTCATCAACCCCTGGAAGCGCGCGCGATCATCCGGGTGCGCGATCTTGAGGGCGAGCAGCGGGTCGAGATAGAAATCTGCGGGTGTGTAACCGGCGATTTTGACCACCGCCGGGCTGATGTAGTCGAAACCCAACTCCGGCGCCAGGCGCGCCCGATAGACGACGTCCGGCGCGTTCTCGGCCAGGCGGCGGAAGCGCGCCTCGCTGTCGGCCAGCGCGGTGGTCAGGCGTTGGCGCTCGGTGATGTCGTGAATGATCGCGAAGCGCAGGGGCTTGCCCTGGACAGTGATCGGACTGCTGTAGACTTCGACATCGCGCACCGCGCCCGTCGCCTGGCGATGCTGGCAGGTGTAGTAGGTCTGCTGTTCGGTTAGCTCGTCGTACTGGGCGCCGCAGAGATCGTTGCGCAGGTCGGCGAGCGTGCGCGCCACGAGTTCGGCCTGGGAAAAGCCGTAGAACTCGCACGCGGCCGGGTTGGCCGCCACAATCGCGCCGGTCGCCGGTTCCACCAGGAGCTTGATCGCGTGATTGCCGTTGAACATCGCGTGGTAAAGCGCCTCTTGCTCTTCCAGGGCGCGGCGGGCGTCTGTGCGCTCGGTCACGTCCCGCGAGATCACGCCCAGGGCGACGCCGCGGCCGGTCTGGATCGGAAACGGCACGACATGGACGGTGCGCCGCCGGCCATCAGGATGCCGGATCACGGTGTCGCGTTCCAACTGCGCCATGCCGCCGGCCTGGCCGGCCAACAGCGCGGCCAGGCTCTCCTGCATGGCCTGCCCCCGATGCACCTGGGGATCGCCATCCACCTGCAGTCTTTCGACGACCTCGGTCAATGCGCGGCCGAGCGCCTGATCGCGCGCGATCCCGGTGATCGCGGCCTGGGCCTGGTTCCATTCGACGATCCGCCCCTGTTCGTCGCAGAGGATGATGCCATCGGTAGATTGCTCCACCAGTCCGCGCAGCTTACTTTCGCTGTCGCGCAGCGTTTCTTCGACCAGTTTGCGTTCGGTGATGTCGTGCGCGGCGCCGATGACGCGCACAATCTGGTCGGTGCGCACATCTTTGATGGGCCGGCTGGTGTCGCGGTGCCAACGGATGGCGCCATCGGGCCGGATGATGCGATACTCATTGGTCACCTCTTGGCCGCGGGCCAGCGCCCGCGCGCGCTGGGTGATGATCGGCTGATCCTCAGGCAGGATGATCTTGTCGCAGGCCTCCGTCAGGCCAAGATCATCTGGATGATAGCCCACTACGTTTCTGAAGGACGGCGTCACCCATTCGAACACGTGGTTGCCATCAGGCGCGATCTGAATGCTGTAGGCATAGTCCGAGACTAACTCGAAGATCGTGCGGTAGCGTTCTTCGGATTGCGCCAGGGTCGCGGCCAACTGTGCTTGTTCGCGCACGCGGCCGGTCAACTCGGCATTGGCGCGGCGCAGGTCGCGCGTCAGGCGCGTATTATCCAGCAGCGTGAGGGCCAGCCGGCCACATACCAACCCCACGATCAGCCCCGCGCCGATTACAATCGCCCAAAGATGCGTATCAGCGAGGCTGTTTAGTTCCATGACGCTCAGCGCGGCATAGGCCGTCAGGATCGCGACGAACATCAAGATGACTGAGCGAATTTCGTTGTATGCGGGTGGTTGAGGTGGCGCGGCGGCGGGCGGCGCCAGCAGACGCCGATATTGGAACAGCGCCGCGCCGGCCATAGCCGTCGCGCCGAGCACCCACACCAGGCTCAGCCAGTCGCCCGTGCGATAGAGGCTGAGGCGCGCGCTCAGCGTGGTGGTGGTGTCGCCGATGCCGGAGCAGGCCATCGCGATCACCAGCAGCAGCAAATCCGGCCGCGGGGCCGCCTGCGTGTGCGCAAAATAGAGCACCAAGGCCCGCCACAGCAGGATCAGGTCGCCGAGGAGAAAGAGCGCGTACAACTGATCTAAGGGGCCGAGCGGGGGCAGCATGTGCCAAACCGGCGCAATCGCCATGACCCACAAGGTCATCCCACTCACCGCGATGACCACGCTCACGTCCAGATGGAGCCGCGCCCGCGCCGGCCGGGTCATCGGCGGGGTGGGATAGCTATAGAGAAACGCGAAGGCGAGCACGTAGACGGCCAGCACGCACACATCCACGGCTGCGGAGTTCCACACCGCGCCCGGCCACGGCAGGCGCGCCTGGGCCGCCAGCACGTCCGCGCAGACCAGGGCCGCCATGCCGGCGCTCAAGAAGCCCCAGGCGCGCCGCAGCCGCGGATCGTCGGCCCGCCGCCAGATCAGCAACCCGAGGCCGCCGGCGACCAGATCCGGCAGCAGGTGTCGTGGCGTCCACGACGGCAGCCAGCCGAAGGCGTGCGCCAGGGTTGCGCCCAGCGGCGACCAGAAGTAGCCCCAGAGCCAGAGCACGGCATAGCCGAGCAACCCCCCGGCCAGCCAGGGGAACCAGCGCAGGTGATGTTTGGTAGAATCGCTCAACTTTTTGACTCCGCATCGGTGTGCGCCGCCGGCAGCCAGACCGTGAAGGTGGCGCCCTGCCCCGGCGCGCTATGCACCTGGATACCGCCGCCGTGGGCGCGTGCAATGCCCAGCGCGGCCGGCAGGCCCAGGCCGCGACCGGCGAATTTGGTCGTGTAGAACGGGTCGAACAGGCGCGGTGTCAGGGCCGGGTCAATGCCGATCCCGGAATCGCTGACGGCCAGGCACACATAGGCGCCCGCCCCGAGCGGCGCGTTGCCGGCGAAGTCGTCCGGCGCGGCGTCAGCCGTCCGGCGGCACGCCGACGTGATGAGCGTGATCTCGCCGCGCTCAGGAATCGCCTCGACGGCGTTAATAATCAGGTTCGTCGCCAACTGCTGGATCTGCCCGCGGTCGGCCATGATCTTGGGCAGGTCGGGCGCGAGGCGCAGGCGTAATTCGATGCGGCCGCGGCCGGTGGTCTGCCATAGCTCGACATTGTCCCGGACGAGCTGGCTCAGGTCGAGCGCTTCCGGCGCGTGCTGACCTTTACCCGCATATGCCAACAGTTGGCGCACCAACTCCGCCGCGCGATCAATTTGCGTGTTCATTTTTTCGATCTGCTGGCGCGCCGGATGTTCCGGCGTCAGCGACCGCAAGGCCAGCGCGGCGCGCGTCAGCAGCGCGGTGAAGGCGTTGTTGAACTCATGCGCCACCCCGCCGGCCAGCACGCCGATGCTCTCCAGGCGTTGTGTTTCATGCAACTGCGCCTCTTGTAGCTTGCGTTGGGTGATGTCTTCGACGGTCATGCAGACGCCCATGATGGCGCCGCCATTCTTGGTGACCGGATGATACTGGATATCGAACCAGGCGGTCGCGCCGGCGGCGTCGGGAAGCGGCTGTTCCAGTTGGCCGTGCGTCCCGGTCAGGGCTTGCTCGAAATACGACTGGAGTTCGGCCCGCTGCGCGAGGGGCAGCCAGTCCGCCAGGCGCACACCGACCTGGGGCGGCCGGCCGCCGAGCAGCGCCTGGGCGCGGGGATGCACACGCTCATTATGGGCGACCACGCGGCCGTCGGCATCCAGCAGGACGACCGCTTGCGGCGAGCTTTCGATGATGGCGCGCAAGGCCCCCTCGGATTGTTGGAGGGCGGCTGTGCGCTGCTGCACCTCGCGCAGCAGCAGATCATAGGGCCGGGTGAGCGCCGTCTCGATGATCGCCTTGTAAATCCAGTAAAAGGACACGAGCTTGAGCAGGTGGCCGACCGTATTCGCCGGGCCATAGACGCTCACGTAGGTCGTAAAGGCCAACTCTGCGCCGATCGTCGCGACAATGGACCCGGCCAACCAGCGGAACACGGTCGGCGCGAAGGCGGCGCGCCGGCGCAACAGCAGGAGCAGCGCGACCAGCAGCAACGCGGAGATCACATATTCACTGAATTTTTTGAACGGGGTTAACCCCACGCCTTCGACGTAGCAGGTGGGAAAGACGCGCGCAAAGGCGGCCCATAGCAACAGCCCCATGACCAGCGCGTAGCTGCCGATGATCACCCAGGCGTTGGGCTTGCGGCGCACGAACGCCAGCGCCACCAATAGCGACAGGCACTCCAGGCTGCGGGCGATGATCCACAGTTGGGTGGGCAAGTTGGCGTCGTAGGCGGGGAAGATGTTCATCCCCTTGTAGGCCAACGTGTGGACCAGGTCAATGCCCGCGACGAAAAAGTAGGCGATCCCGATGAAGAGCAGGTAGGGGCTTTCGATCCAGGCGCGGGCGTTCCAGACCACCATGAACACGCCGACGGCTACCACGATGGCGAAAAGCTCCACCAGGCTGTGAAAGAGCAGGTAGTTGCGGAGACTGACCAGGTAGAGCGCGGCCAGGACGCCCAGCATGGCTGCGCCACGCACGAACGCGAACGCCGTATGACCGTCCGCTTGGATCCGCCTGAGTTGCGCCAATAGCTTGCTGCGCACGGCTTCCGTCGCTCCCGGCGCGGTCCTTGCGCCGCCGTTCGGCTGAACGCTCACGACGAAGCCACCCGCCGCACCAACGCCAGCAGGCGCGCCAGCGTGTAGGGTTTATGCAGGAACGCCGTCGGTTGCCCGGCGCCGTCGCGATCCGCAAGCCAACGCCGCCCTTCGGATTCGTCGTAGCCCGAACTGATGATCACCTTGCTCTCAGGGTTGATGGCGCGCAGGGCTTGCAGCACTTGCGCGCCGTCCAGGTCCGGCATCATGAGATCCAGGATCACGAGCACGATCTCCGCGCCATGCTGGCGAAAGAGTTGGAGCCCGGTATGACCATCGGCGGCCGCGATCACCCGCCAGCCATCCCCTTCCAGGGCTTCGGTCAGGGCCTCACGCACATCCTCATTGTCCTCGATGATGAGTAGCGCGCCCTCAGGGGGGATGAATGCATCCATGTTGCGATTTGCCTCGTTCAGTGATCGGATAGCTCAACCATTGTAGTCCGCATCAAGCGATTTGTCAAAGAATCGAGACGCGCGAGCTTTGCATCGAATGTCCTGTGTCTTCTCAATAAGTGGGGGCCAACGGAGATCACAGATCCGCTTGCAACCGACCTGTCCGGTTGTCGGAAACCGGACAGGTCCCCGAGACCTCAATTCCACAGGCTGTGGATTGGCGCGGGGATCTTGCCGCCGAACGCGATGAAGCGGCCGGAACGCCCCGCGCCGCGCACCGGCATCACCACGCTCTCGCCGAACAGCCCGCCGAAGCTGACCAGCTCCCCCGCCGCTTTGCCCGGCACGGGGGTCAGCCGCACGGCGGTGGTCTTGCCGTTGATCCTGCCGATCGCCATCTCGTCCGCGACGATGCCGATGCGGTCGCGGGCGAAGACGAAGATGACGAATTGGCGCATCTTGATCGGTTTTTTACAGCCGCACCGCGAAGGCGTGTACCGCTTCGCCGGGCGCGGTCGCCGGCAGGCCGATCTGCAGGCCATGCACGGTCTGGCTCCAGGGCACAAGCCCATCATAGCCGACCAGCCGAACATCCTTCACCCGCACCTCTTCCGCCAGCTTCAGCGTCTTGATGGTCGCCTCGCGGTTGGCCGGCCAGGCCATCTGGAAGGCGAAGATCGTATCGTCCTTGCGGGCGAAGCGGAAGTCCTCGGCGGTCCAGGGCTGCGCGGCCTCGTTGAACTGCCCGCCGCCGCTGCGCGTCGGCCCCTCGCCGAAGGTCGTCCACGGCCGCGTGCCGTAGATCGCCGCGCCGTGTACTGCCATCCACCGGCCGATCCCTTTGACCACATGCAGCGATTCATCATCCAGCGTGCCATCCCCGCGCAACGGGAAGTTGAGCAGCAGGTTGCCGTTCTTGCTGACGATGTCCACCAGCATGTGGATCATGTCGGCCGAGGTTTTGTACGCTTTGCGCCGGTCGTAGAACCAGCCGCCGATGCAGGTGTCGGTCTGCCACGGCTGCTCGCGGATGTCGGGCACGACGCCGCGCTCCAGATCCAGCACGCCGATGCCTTCCCGATATTCGCCGTGGTTCAGCCCGTGCTGATCGGTGAAGTGCTTGAGCGTGTAGACCGCCTCCGACCGCCCCCCGTGGCGCGCCGCGCTCAGGTTATAGAGATGCGCGATCAGCCGCCGGCCCACTTCACCGAACGGCACCGAACCGTCGGTGTAGAGCAGTTCCGGCTCGTACCGCTCGATCAGGTCGCTGATGCGTTGGAACCACTGCTTCTGCCACCACTCCGGCGGGTTACTCGGAAAGCCATAAGTCGTGTCACCGTGCGGCGGGAAGTAGAAGTCGGCGTGTGTCGGGTCGGCGCCGTCGTAGGGCACGCCCGCGAACGGGCCGGCCTTGTCTGCGAACTTGTTGACGTTGAACCAGGAGTAGCTGCGTTCCAGGTGCTCGGTGACGCCAAAGCGCAGCCCATAGCGCGCGGCCGCCTCGCGCCACAGTCCGACGATGTCGCGTTTCGGGCCGACCTCGACCGCGTTCCAGCGGTGATGGCGCGAGTTCCAGCAATCGAAGTTGTCGTGGTGGACCCCCATCGCTGTGAAATAGCGCGCGCCCGCCTCCTTGTAGAGCTTCATCAGCGCGTCGGCGTCGAAGGCTTCGGCTTTCCACTGGCGGCAAATATCCTTCCAGCCGACCCGCGACGGGTGGCCGTAGGTGCGCAGGTGGAAGCGATACTGGTCGGAACCTTCGATGTACATGTTGCGCGCGTACCAGTCGCCGTACAGCGGTTGCGCCTGCGGCCCCCAATGCGCCCAGAAACCGAGCTT
>CAZYHE010000164.1:0-8656 GCA_964647225.1 uncultured Anaerolineales bacterium | reverse complement strand
GATCGCCGCGTCTTCCAGCCGCTTACCATGGGCCTGTGTCTGATCGCGGCGTGCCGGAGCCAGGCATCCGACCGCTTCGAGTTTCTGGCATCGAGTTGGGAAGGCCGACCGCCGCACTTCGACCTGCTGATCGGCGATGCGACCGTTCGGCCCGCGTTGGCCGCCGGCGCGGCCGTGCCCGACGTGATGGCCGGCTGGGCTGATGGTGTGGCGGCATGGGAGGCTGAACGCAGGTCGTATCTGCTGTATTAGCCACGACCACCACATTTGAGTATACTGCAAACGAGGATCAAGCAAAGGGTAAGAGGCCGATGACCACAACCGCTGTTTCCCCGCCCGCCGTCGTTCGTCTGCGAGACCGGCTGGATAAGATCGTCAATAACTTTCTGTTGCGCCGCCTGGCGAAGGCGCTCTTCACGATCTGGCTGGTTTCGACGATCACCTTCTTCGTGGTGCGCGCCATGCCCGGCAATGCGGTCGAGATCCTGATCCAGGATTTGACCTCGGCCGGCGTGTCGCCCGAAGACGCCAAGTCCCAGGCGGCGGCCCTGATGGGGATTGATCTGAACAAGCCCGTTGTCGCACAATACCTGGAATACATCTCCAACGTCGCGCGCGGCGACCTGGGCAATTCTTATAAGTCGCGCGGGCTGACGGTCGCCAGCTTGATCTCCCAGGTGCTGCCCTGGACGCTCTTCAGCGTCGGCCTGTCGCTGCTCATCACGTTCGTCCTGGGGATCGGCCTCGGCGCGATCATGGCCTACAGGCGCGACACCTGGATAGATCACCTGTTGAGCAACATCGCGGCCACCCTCGACGCCGTCTCACCTTACCTGATCGGCCTGCTGGCGATCCTGCTGTTGGGCGTCACCTGGAAGCTCGTGCCGATTTCGAGTATGCGCGGGGCCATTTCGCCCGGCATGGAACCGGCCTTTTCCCTGGAATTCTTCGCCGATGTCCTGATGCACGTGCGGGTCCTGCTGCTGGTCTACGTCCTGTCATCGGTCGGCTCGTGGATGCTCCAGATGAAGAGCAACACCATCGCGACGCTGGGCGAGGATTACGTCACCGTGGCGCGGGCGCGCGGCCTGACTGATGGTCGCATCCTCACGGCTTACGTGGGGCGGAACGCCACTTTGCCGCTCTTTACCCGCCTGGCGATCTCCGTCGGCTTTGTCGTGGGCGGCTCGGTGCTGCTGGAAACGCTCTTCACCTATCGCGGCGTCGGCTTTCTCCTGGCAAAGGCAATCTCGGAGCGCGATTATCCGGTGATGCAGGGGGTGTTCCTCATCATCACCATTGCCGTCGTCTTTGCCAACCTGTTCGCCGATTACGTGTACGGCTGGCTCGATCCACGCGTGCGGATTGCGGGAGGGGGGAATTGATGAAGGTCGTGATCGAATCGCTCGCCGGCGTCGGCCGCGAGGGCATTAAAACGCTCAAGATCCTCAGCCGGAACAAGATGGGGTTGTTCGGTTTCATCATGGCGATCACCATCGTCCTCGTCTCTTTCGTCGGCCCGGTGATCTGGCCGCCGGAGGATTCGGCCAACGTCGAGGAAATCAACCAGGGGGTCTCGGCCAACCACTGGCTCGGCACCGACTTCCAGGGCCAGGACAACCTGCGCAAGATCGTCAACGGCGGCAAGGACATCGTGACCATCGCCTTCCTGACCGGCATCCTTTCGATGCTGATCGCGGTGGTCGTCGGCTCGTTCAGCGCGTTCGTCGGCGGCAAGGTGGATAGCGTCCTGATGGAGTTGGTGAACGTTTGGCTGACGATCCCGAAATTCCCGCTGTTGGCTGTCCTGGCGACCGTGCTCCGGCTCAACGACGTCATCACCCTTTCGGTCCTGATGGCGATTCTCGACTGGCCCGGCCTCTCGCGGCAGGTGCGCAGCCAGGTGCTCTCGCTCAAGCGCCGCGATTACGTCGAAGCCGCGACCATGCTCGACCTGGGCACGCCGAACATCATCTTTCGCGAGCTGCTGCCCAACATGATGTCGTTCATCGCCATCTCGACCATTTTCGAGATGACCCACGCGATCTATCAGCAGACCGGCCTGGTCTTCCTGGGCATCGTGCCCTATTCCAGCGCCAACTGGGGGGTGATGATCAGCGCGGCCGAGCGGCGGGGCGTGCTCTACAATCCGCAGGCCGCCTGGAGTATCATGGCGCCGATGGGGGCGATCGTGTTGTTCCAGCTCGCGCTGGTGTCGTTTGCCCGCTCATTGGATGAAGTGTTCAACCCGCGGTTGCGGACGAGTGTGTGATATGGAACCGACACTATCCGTTCGTGATCTCACCATCGAATACAAGGCGCGCCGCGGCCAGGTGCGCGCCATCCGCAATGTTTCGTTCGACGTGCAGCGCGGCGAGGCGCTGGCGTTGATCGGCGAAAGCGGCTCCGGCAAGACCACGCTCGGCCTGGGCATCGTGCAATTGCTGCCCTCTGCGGCGTCCATCGGCGGGGGCGCGATCACGTATCGGCGTTACCCGGCGAAGACCTTTGAGGTTTCCGAACCCGCGAAGGTCTCACTGCGCGAGATTGATGTTTTGGGCCTCAAGGGCAACGCCCTGCGGCGGTTCCGCTGGCAAGAATGTGCCATGGTCTTCCAGTCGGCCCTCAACGCGCTCAACCCCGTCCTGCGCATCTCCGAGCAGTTCGCGGACACGGCCAAGGCGCATGGCTACCTCGCTGGCGCTCGACAGGGCAACGCGCTGCGGGAACGGTCGGAGCACCTGTTGACGTTGGTGCGTCTCGACCCCGAACGCGTCTGGCGGTCGTTCCCGCATGAGCTTTCCGGCGGGATGCGCCAGCGCGTGCTGATCGCGCTCTCGCTGCTCCTGGAACCGCAACTGCTGATCCTGGATGAGCCGACCACCGCGCTCGACATCTTGACCCAGCGCAACATCATGGACGTGTTGAAAGAACTGCGCGCCCGGCTCGACTTCTCGCTGATCTTCATCTCGCACGACCTTTCGTTGGCGGCTGAATTGGCCGACCGTGTGGCGACCGTCTACGCGGGCAAGATCGTGGAGATCGGCGAGGTTTTCACCATTTTTCAGAACCCGCATCACCCGTACACCATCGGGCTGATCAAGGCCGTGCCGACCCTGGCAAGCGACAGGGCCGATCTGTCCTCCATCCCCGGCTCGCCGCCTGATCTGATTGACATGCCGACCGGCTGCAAGTTTCATCCCCGCTGTCCCCTTGCCGACGATTACTGCAAGCAGGAGGAGCCGGACCTGGAAGAGACCGGCACCGGACACAAGGTGGCGTGTTGGAAGTGGCGGGAAGCACGTACTGCGTAGTGCGTATTGCGTGGTGCGTATTGCGTGGTGCGTATTGCGTGGCGTGTGGTGAATGGAGACGCAATACGCAATACGAGGAGGAGTAACATGGCTGAACCACTCATCACACTCGACCAAGTCACCCGCACCTTCGATGTCAAAGGTCAAACCATCAAGGCGGTGGATGATGTGAATCTCACCATCCCCGAGGGCGAAGTGTTGTGCCTGGTGGGCGAGTCGGGGTGCGGCAAGACGACCACGGGCAAGATGATCGCGGGGCTGCTGGCGACCTCGGCGGGGCGGATCTTGTATCATGGTCAGGACATTGGGCGGATGAATCGCACCGACCGTGCCAAGTACCGTCTCGGCGTGCAGATGGTCCACCAGGATCCGTATGCTTCGTTGAACCCGGTGCATACGATCTATGACATCATTTCGGCCCCCCTCCGGCATCATGGAATCACCAGGGATGACGCCACCACCCGACGACGGGTGTATGATTTGCTGAACACGGTGGATCTGACCCCGCCGGACGACTATCTGGAGAAGTTTCCGCACCAGCTCAGCGGCGGCCAACGCCAGCGCGTCTCGATAGCGCGCGCGCTGACCGTCTTGCCATCGTTCATCATCGCCGACGAGGCGGTCTCGATGGTGGACGTCTCGATCCGCATCAGCCTGCTGAACACTCTCGCTCGACTCAAGGAGCAGATGGGCGTGGGCGTCCTCTTCATCACCCACGACCTGGCGTTGGCGAAATACTTTGCGTGGGAGGGACGCATCGGTGTCATGTATCTGGGGCGCCTGGTGGAGATCGGCCCGGCCCGGCAGGTGGTGGATCACCCCCAGCATCCGTACACGCAGGTCTTGCTCTCCGCCATCCCAGAGGCCGACCCGGACGTAACGCGACACAAGAAACGCATCGAATTACGCAGCATGGACGTGCCCAGTCTGCTCCGCCTGCCCACCGGCTGCTCCTTCCACCCGCGCTGCCCGGCTTTCATGGGCGAGCAGTGCGAGAAGATCGTGCCGCCGCTCAAGCCAGGAGGGTGGGGGAGCGCGGTGGCGTGTCATTTGGTAGGGTAGTAGACTGGTAACTTGGTAGATTGGTAAGTTGGGAGACCATCTCACCAATCTACCAAGTTACCAGGTTACCAATCTACAGAGGTTTCCATGAATCCCGAAGCTGGTCAACTCTGGTTCCGTGTTGCCATGTTCATTACGCTCGTCTCGGGGGCGCTGGCGCTGTTCACCGCGCCTGGCACCGCCGAGTTCGTCATGTCGGTTGCGTCGCTGATCGTGGGCCTGGCTTTCATCGGCGTGATCGCGTTTCTCGCCAGGCGCGGCAGTCAGTGATATAATTGGTGAGAGGAGGTGGTGCCATCCCATCATTCGCGCAGCAAGATAGACTAACCGGTTGACCAACTTACCAATCTTCCAATTTACCGTAAGGAGAATTGCCCACATGCGGAAACAAACCCTCACCCTCATCAGTCTGATCGTCCTGTTGTCGTTGGTGCTTGGCGCCTGCGCACAGCCCGCGCCGACGCCCGCTCCTGCGCCCACCGAGGCGCCGAAGGCCGCCGCGCCCACTGCCGTGCCACCGACCGCGGTCCCCGCGACCAAGGCCCCTGAGCCGACCAAAGCGCCCGAGCCAACAAAGGCCCCCGAACCCACCAAGGCGGCTGAGCCGACGAAAGCCCCCGCGCCGACAGTCGCACCGACGGCCGTGCCTGCAAAGGTTGCCGCCGTTATCACGATCAACCTGCGCAAGGATGCCAAGTGGAGTGACGGGACCCCCTTCACTGCGAAGGAAGTTGTCGGCACCTGGGACATCCTGTGGCTGCAGAAGAGCGGCAACTGGGGCTTCCTGGCCGACGTGGTCGCCAAGGACGACTTCACCGTCGAATTTCAGGTCACCAAGCCCGGCCCCGCGATCCTGGACACCATCATCCGCTCGACCGTGACGCGGCCCTACAGCACGTACGGCAAGTTCATGGATGCCGGCGCCAAGGCGCGCAAGGAAAACGCCAACCGTGACGGCGATGACATCAAGAAGCTGGTCGCCGATCTGACCGCGCTCAAGCCCGAGAAGGGGGTCGTCTACGGCCCGTACAACATTGACCCGAAATCGGTCACCGAAGCCCAGTTCACCATGGCCAAGAACCCGACCGGTTTCAACGCGGACAAGATTGACTTCGACAAGGTCACGGTCTACTGGGGCGACACCGCGCAGGACATGCCCCTCTATCTCTCCGGCGACATGGACTACTCGTCGAATGCCTACAGCCCGGCCAACCTCCAGGCCATCCGCGCGGTCGGCCCGCAGTATGTCGTTCTGGGCGGCCCGGCCACCAACGGCCCTGGCATCTATTTCAACAACGATGTCTACCCCTTCAGCAAGAAGGAAGTCCGCCAGGCGTTTGCCTATATCATTGACCGCGTGGAGAACTGCAAGGTCGCGTTCGGCGATGCCTGCCGGCCGGTGCAATACCTGGCTGGCTTCACCGATGCGGCTGTGCCCACCTGGCTCACGGCCGATCAGGTCAAGAAGCTGAACCCCTACGCCAAGGACTGGGCCAAGGCCGAGGCGCTCTTGACCGGCATCGGCTTCAAGAAGGGCGCGGACGGCGTCTGGGTGGATGACAAGGGCAAGAAGATGGAGTACGAGCTGATCGTGCCCGCGGATTTCACCGAGTACCTGGCGTCTTCCGAAAACGTCGCGCAACAGATGAAGAAGTTCGGCATCAACATCGCGGTCAAGCCGTACCAGTCGGCCGAGCGCAACAACGTCCACAAGGCCGGCAAGTACCAGATCTCGATGGATATTGGCTTCCGCTTCACCTATTTCCACCCGTTCGTGTCGTATGACTACAACCTGCGCCCCGGCATCGGCTTCAAGAACGACCCCGACGGTGCGGAAGGCGCACGCGGCATGAACCTGCCGTACAAGCAGAAGACCGCCGACGGCAAGGAGATCAACATCAAGGAGTGGGTGGACAAGATGGCCGATGGGTTCGACGTGGAGAAGCAGAAGCCCTTCGTGGCCGACGTGGTGTCCATGTTCAACGAGAACGTGCCCGTTCTGCAGATGTTCGAGCGCTACCTGACCGACCCGATTGACACCAAGACCCGCGTCACGGGCTGGCTGCCGGCCGACGACAAGATTTACAAGAACAACCAGAACAACTCGCCGGTGGCGCGCCAGTTCCTCAGCGGCACGCTCAAGCCGAGCGCGACCAACAAGGCGAAGGAATTCAAGACCAGCTATCCGTATGTCCAGCCGCCGAAGGCGAACTACAATCTCTACTCGACCGACACGATCCTGACGAACGGCGCGGTGTTGGGCAACTTCCTCTTCCCGCCCTTCACCTACTACGATGTGAACGAGGGGAAATACATCCCCTTCTTCGCGGAGAAGTGGGAGATCAAGCTGGCGCAGTGATGTGTGAAACGTGAAGCGTGATCCGTGAAATGCGATACGCGATCAAGGATCAGGCTTCGCATCCTGGAATCGAGGCTTTAGCCGGTCAGGTTGTCAACGGCGGAAACCGGCTGAAGCCTCGAATCCCTCAGTTCTGCGATCTCAGAATCGAGGCCTGATGGCTTTCTGATAATGAGCTATCCGCGTTCACCCGCGTTAATCCGCGGCCTACTTATTCTCTCATTCGCCATTAGCCTGACAAGCTGCCAGAGCGCACCTACCGTCGCGCCGCGTCCGACCCAAGCCCCCACATCGGCACCGACCATGAAACAACCAATACCTAACACCCAATCCCCAATTCCCAATCCCCAATCCCTAATATCGCAAATGACCCTGGAAGAAAAAGTCGGCCAGGTGATGATGATCGGCCTCGATCCGAACGGCGGAAGGGCCGCACCCGAGCTGACGCCCGAATTTCGCGCGCTGCTCCAGGAACTGCATGTCGGCGGCGTGATCTATTTCGAGCGCAACGTCGAATCGCCGGCCCAGCTCGCCAAACTGAGCGCCGATCTTCAGGAAGCCGCGCGTGCCAACGGCGACCCGCCGCTCCTCATTTCCATTGACCAGGAGGGCGGACGCGTGGCCCGGCTGAAAGAGCCGCGCGGCTTCACCGAGTTCCCCGGTGCGATGGCGATTGGGGCTACAGGCGATATCGAAAATGCGCGTATGATCGCCCGCGCGCTGGCCCAAGAACTGTTGGCCGTTGGCATCAACATGGATCTCGCGCCCGACCTGGACGTCAACAACAACCCGGACAACCCCGTCATCGGCATCCGCTCCTTCGGCTCCGACCCGCAGGCTGTCGCCGCTTTCGGCATTGCCTTCGCAGCGGGGTTGCAGGCGGAAGGCGTGCTGGCTGTCGGCAAACATTTCCCCGGCCACGGCGATACCGGGACCGACTCACATGTCTCGCTGCCTACCGTCTCGCACGACCGGGGGCGATTGGCAGCGGTGGAATTCGTGCCGTTCAAGGCTGCGATGCGCGCAAACGTCGCCGGCATCATGTCCGCCCACGTCACCTTCCCCGCCATTGATTCCACACCCGGCCTGCCCACGACCCTCTCGCCCAAAGTCCTCACTGGCCTGCTGCGTGATGAACTGGGCTACGACGGCCTGGTGTTGACCGACTCGCTGGAGATGGGCGCGCTGGCGACCATCGGCTACCCGGTCCCCGTGGCGGCAGCCACCAGCCTCAAGGCCGGCGCCGACGTGCTGCTCATCAGCCACGGTCTGGAGATCCACCGCCAGACCCACGCACTGATCGTGGATTGGGTGCGCCGCGGGCAGATTCCCCAAGCGAGGCTGGATCAGGCGGTGGGCAGGGTGCTGGCCGCGAAGGAGCGGTTTGGAGTGCTGGATGACAGGGGGCAGGCGTCAGGCGTCGGGGGTCAGGTCGGCTCGGCGGCGCATAAGGCGCTTTCTCGTCAGGTCGCGGCGCAGGCGATCACGTTGTTGCGCGACGATGCCGGACTGCTGCCGTTGAAGGCCGACGCGAAGCTGCTGGTGATCGAGCCGCCCAGCGCCGCTGGGATCGGCGCGGCGCTGGGCGCGACGGCGTTCACCGTGGCCGCGAATCCGACTGCCGCGGAGATCGCGACCGCCGTCGGCATGGCGCGGGATGGCCGCACGGTGGTCGTCGCCACCGCGGACGCGAAGAATGGTTCCCCCCAGGCGCGGTTGGTGCAGGCGCTGCTGGACGCCAAGGTTCCGACGATTGTCGTCGCGGTGCGCGGCCCTTACGATCTGCTCGCCTTCCCGGAAGCGCCGACCTACCTGGCGACCTACGGGGCTAACCCGCCCGCGCTCGATGCCCTGGCCGACGTGCTGGCTGGCAAAGTCAAGCCGCAAGGCAAGCTGCCGGTGGAGCTGCCCGGATTATACC
>CAZYHE010000163.1:0-8690 GCA_964647225.1 uncultured Anaerolineales bacterium | reverse complement strand
CCATGCCGCCGCGCATCATCGGCCAGCGCGGCCAGCAGCCGCCGCGCATCCGCGCCCGCCCGCGCCGCAGCCTCGGCCAGGGCGGCATCCCCCCACCGCTCCCCCGCCGCGGGCACGGCCAGATCTGCCCTGGCGATGAATGGCAGGCCCGCCTCCGCCAGGATCGGCGCGGCGGCAGCCGCCGTCTCGGCCGACCACGGGCCTACCACCGCCAGCACCTCCCCATCGAGCGTCAACGCGCGCGCTTGCGCCGCGGCCGTCGGCCCATGAAGATCGTCGTTGAACGCGACCACCAGCACCCGATAGCGTCCCAAGTCGCCCCGCGCATTGGCCTCGGCCGCCGCCGCCTTCACTGCGGGCAGCACCGCGTAGCCCAGCGGCCGGCCCGCGCCCTCGAACGGCGCGATCACGCCGATCTTGATGATCGGCGCGGCGTCGCCAGAAAGGGAACAGGCAGATAGCAGACAGCAAATAGCAAATAGCAGAAGGATCGCCGTCAAATGGGAAACGCCAAACGTAGGTTTCATGGCCTCAGACTCCAGCCTCTGCGCAAGGCGCCTCTCTCACATGCCCCTGATTCCTGACGCCTGCCACCTGACTCCTGACGCCTCACCGCTGATAGCGCGCGATATTCGCCTCGTGCTCGGCCAAGGTCACCGCGAAGACATGCGAGCCTTCGCTGGTGGCGACGAAGAAGCAGTACTTGGTTTCAGCCGGATTCGCCGCGGCCTGGATGGCCGAGAGGCCGGGGCTGGCGATCGGCGCGGGGGGCAGGCCGGGCCGCAGATAGGTGTTGTAGGGGGACTGCACCTGCGCATACGCTTCGACCGAGGGCGGCTTCCACCACCACTCCCCCGGCCGGCCGGCCGCGTATTGGACGGTCGGGTCGGCCTGGAGATAGGCGCCGCCGGTCTCTTTGCTGCACACCCCACTCAGGCGATTCCAATAGACGCTGGCGATCAGCGGCCGCTCGTCGGCTCGCCGCGCCTCCCGCTCAACGATCGAGGCCATGTTGACCACCTGATCGAGGCCGCGCCCCTTTTGCGCCGCCGCCTGCTCGATCGCCGGCGTCACGCGGCGGGCGAAGTTATCCAACATGCGCTGGAGCAGGTCGGTCGGCGTGGCGCGCGAGGGCAGCCGATAGGTGTCGGGAAAGAGGAAGCCTTCCAGCGTGATCGCGCTATCGGGGACGAAGGGGTAATCGCCGAGCGCACGGGCCGTCGCTGCGCCCCCGCGCACCATCGAGAGGAACGCTTCGCCATCCATAACACCCTGCACGTTGAGCTGATCCGCCACTTCCTCGGCGCGCATCCCCTCGGGGAAAGTGACCACGATCTCCTGGATGCGCGGCCGTTGCAGCCGTTCGGCGATCTGCCCCATGGTCATGTTGGCTGCGATATCGAAATCCCCGGCGGCCAGGCGCTTGTCCAACCCGTTCACGCGCATGTAGAGCCGGAACAGGTTTGCGTCGTTGATGAATTCCTGGTCTTGCAGGCGCTCGCTGATCGAGAAGGCGGTCTCGCCGAGCGCGATCTTGAACGGCCGCAGCGTCTCGTCGCTGCTGGCGGTCGCATCCACCGCCGCGCCTTGCATGCGCAGATAAAGCCCCAGCAGGCGCAATTCGATGGTTTCGGGCCGCAGATCGAGCGGCTGCTCGGAAGTCGGCTTGATGAGCGCCACCTGCGGCGGCTGCGGCGTATCCTCAAGCTGCGCCGCGACGAAGCTGACCAGTACGAATCCCAGCACACCCAACGCGATGAGCGGCGCCAAGAACAACGCAAAACGCAGCAGGCCGCGCACTGCGCCATGAAAAAACCTCACGATCCCTCCATCTGCCCTGGCCCGCGTGGCGGAGCCAGGGCGGGCTGCCGCCGCGCTTCCAGGTAATCGCCCAGGATCACAGCCGCGGCGGCCGCATCCAGGGGCGTGCGGCCGCCGCTCTCACGCACCAGGCGCGCGGCATCTTCCGACGTGAAACTTTCATCCCAAAACGCCAGCGGGATCGGCAGCGCCCCGGCCAGCCGGCCGGCATAGCGCCGCACCCAACGCGCCTGCGGGCCGACCTGGCCTTCACTATCGAGCGGCAGGCCCACCAGCACGCCGGCCGCGCGCTCGCGGCGCGCCAGCTCGGCGATCTCGGCGAAGTCCGCGGCGCGGGTGAGGTGGCGGCGCAGCACGGTCAGCGGGGCGGCCAACATGCCCAACTCGTCGCAAGCCGCGACGCCGGTGCGCGCCTGCCCCAGATCGAGCGCCAGCAGGCGCCCACTTGGAAGATCCGCCGGTGCGACGAGGGTCACTTCTTCATCGCCAGTTGCGCCGCGCCATCCCAGTTGATGATCACGCGGATGCGCCAGGGCAGCCGCGGCAGGTTGACCGGCACGATGTACGGGAGCCAGTCTGGCCCCAGGTGGATCTCCGGCGGCTGCGCCAGTTGGAAGCGATCCATCAGCGCGACGGTGGCCTCTTCGACCGGAAGTCCTAGCGTGACACTGCGTACTGCTTCCCGATCAATCCCGCGCAGCAGGACGCCCTGGCTGGTCAGCTCGAAGTTGACCGTCTTTTCATCCGGAACCGACACCGCGCCGGGGATGAAGCGAACCGAGTCGGAAATCAGGCGCGTGCCGGTCTGCATGGCATCTTGCAGCCGGCTCAGGCCAATCGTCTGCGCCGCGGCCGTGTCCACGCTCAACCCCACCGCCTGCACGGTCATGTTCAGGCTTAACTCCGGGGCCACCTCGCCGACGAAGGGCGTGAAGGTGGGCGAAAGCGCCAGATAGCTGACCGATTCGGGCGGCACAAAGGTCCCCGGTCCGATCTTCTCGCTCAGCCGATCATACGCGCCCTTCTTCAACTGCTCGAAAAGCTGCGCCTGCAAAGCAGTTTTATCTTCTTCCGTCACCACACCGACGCGCGCCAGCGTGCCCCCGCTGGTCGGGCCATCGTTCGCCACGACGACCGAGAGCGCCAACGACCCCTCGACCTGCGTGATGGTGCCGGCGCGCACGTTCCCGCTCGGCCCAGGCAGAGTGGCCTCGATCGGGACGGTGGCCCGCGCGTTGGGCGCGAGGGGCGCTTCGGCCAGGGTGACGAAACGGGCGTTGTTGCCCGTCGCGGTTGCCACGATCGTACCCGCCGGCATCGTGATCTGGCGCGTCGTACGGTTGACCACGATCACCAGGCCGCGCGCCTTGCCGGCCGGTTCCTGGCGCCGGCCGGTCGTCGGCATTTTGCCGTCACCCGAAACCTGCGCGCTCAAGACACGCGCCGGCACCGTGCCCGCCGTCGTATCGGTCACACCGTCCCGGATGGCCGTGAGCGGCACCCGCATCTCGAGCGGTTCCGAAACGGGCGTCACGGTGATGGTCGCAGAAGGGATGATGATAGACAGGCCATACAACATGCCGGCGGTCAGCGCCAACAGCCAGATGGTCAGCCCCAGTTCGGCCCACCACGGGCTGGGGAGGCGTTTGAAGGAACGCCGGAAGGCCGCCGGGCGGAAGCCAGTCGGCGAGCGCGGGCTGAAGAGGCCCGCGGCGAACGGCGCTTCCACGCCGCCGGGCGTGGGCGGCTGCGGTCGGCGCGCCCGCGGCAGTCGCGGGGTGCGCCAAATCGTCCGCTCGGCCCACCAGCGACTGCGAAACGCGTTGATGCCGGCGTCGGTAGCGCGACGGCGCAGCCCGACCTGCGAGGTCAGCAAGGCGACTTGCGCCTGCCGCGTCGCGGCCTCGCGGCGCAGCACCACGAGATCGGCGGCCGTGAAGGTGAGCTTCCGCGGCACAACCAGCAGCACACGGTTGGCCTCGGTCGCCCGCAACCGCGCCAGCACGCTGCTCAATGTGTCTTCGACGGACAGCTCGATTGTTTCAAACATCCCAGTTTCAACCCTTCGAATGACAGTAGGGGCGGGTTTCGCCAAGTCAGAAGGCGGACATGCGTTAAGGCGCAAAACCCGCCCCTACTCTCAGGCCAGGCCCTTCGCCTTCTTTGCGCCAGACTCCTTCGACCGAGCGGCCGGCTCACTCAAAGCCTGGGCGACCAGGTCCGGGGCCTGAGCGAGCGCCTCGGGGAGCTTGCTGAGGTCGCGGCCGCCGGCCTGGGCCAACGAAGGTTTGCCACCGCCGCCGCCGCCGACCACGCGCGCCACGTTCTTCACCAGCTCGCCCGCGTGAAGGCCGCGCTTCACCAGGTCATCGGTCACGGCCGCGATGATCTGCGGCTTGTCGTCCACCGCGGTTGCCAGGATGACGACGGACGAACCGAGCTTGTTCCGCAGCCAGTCACTCATGTCGCGCAAGGTCTGCACATCGGCGCCCTCGACTTGTGCGGAGACGACCGCCACGCCCTTCACGTTGACCGCCTCGGCCGCCAGACGATCGGTCTGTTGGAAGGCCAGCCGGGCCTTCAGCCGCGCGCCCTCCTTCTGGAGCGTCTGATTTTCGGCGTAGAGGTTACGGACCGCCCGGTCAAGCTGGTCAGGCGGCACGCGCAGCACCGCCGCGGTGTGATCCAGCAGCCGGAGGCGGCTCTGCACCAACTCCATCGCCCCGCGGCCGGTCACCGCCTCGATCCGGCGCACCCCTGCGCCCACGCTCTCTTCAGAGACGATGTGGAAGAAACCGATTTGACCGGTGCGGAGCACATGCGTCCCGCCGCACAACTCCTTGCTGAACTCCTCCCCTTCCCAGCCAACCTTGACGACCCGGACATCGTCCCCGTACTTCTCGGTGAAAAGCGCCATCGCGCCGTCGGAGACCGCATCGCGATAGCTGGCGTGCGCGGCCAACACGGGATAATCCGCCAGGATCGCATCGTTCACCGACAGCTCGACCGTATCGAGCTCGGCCTGGCTGAGCATGGCCGAGTGGGTGAAGTCAAAACGCAGATGGCGCGGCTCGACCACCGAGCCGGCCTGGTGGACGTGCTCGCCCAGCACATAGCGCAACTCGCTGTGGAGCAGATGCGTGGCCGTGTGGTTGCGCATGATGTCCCACCGGCGCTCCTCATCCACCAACGCCACGGTCGGGTCGCCGACGGCCGGCGTGCCTTCGAGCACCTCGCCGGCATGGACGATCAGGCCGGGCACGGGACGCCGCACCTCGTCAATACGGATTTCCCAGATCGGCTCCTCCTGGCCTTCGACGTAGCGGCCGATGTAACCCAGATCGGACACCTGGCCGCCGGATTCAAGATAGAACGCGGTCTCCGGGAGCACGACTTCCACCTTGTCGCCCGTGCGTGCGCCCTGCACCGGCTTGCCATCGCGCAAGAGCGCGGCCAGCACCGTCTCGGTCTCGAACTTCTCATCATAGCTGTGCGCCACGCCGGTCGGCGGCAGCAGGCCGTCGCTCTTGAGATCACGCAGCAGATCCAGATAGACCTGGGCATCCTGCGTCTCGGCGACGCCGAACTGTGCGGCCGAGCGGGCGCGCTCGCGCTGTTCCGCCATCGCGGTCTGATAGCCAACCGTGTCCACGGACATGCCGTGGTCGCGCGCCTCGTCCTGGGTCAGGTCGAGCGGGAAGCCGTAGGTATCGTAGAGCCGGAATGCCTCATCGCCGGGGATCGTCGTCTGACCCTGCGCCTTCAGTTCAGCGATCAACTCGCCCAGCCGCTCCATGCCCACAACCAAGGTCTGGCTGAAGCGGGTTTCTTCTTGCGCGATGTTGCTCAAGATAAATTCGCGGCGACGCACCAGGTCGCCATAATGCATGCCCATGATCTCGATGACCGTCTTGGCTAACTCGGCCAGGAACGGCCCCGTGAAGCCGAGCATCCGGCCATGCCGGGCCGCCCGGCGCAGGATCAGCCGCAGCACGTAGCCCCGGCCCTCGTTGGCCGGCAGCACACCATCTCCCACCAGGAAGGTGACAGATCGGATGTGATCGGCGATCACGCGATACGAGAGGACGCGGGCGTCCCGCTCGGCATCGGTGTGCCCCAGCAACTCTTGCGTGCGCCGGATGATCGGCGCGAAGAGGTCGGTGTCGTAATTTGTTTTGGTCTTCTGCAACACGCCGACCATACGCTCGAAGCCCATGCCGGTGTCCACGTGCTGCGCGGGCAGCGGCACAAGGCGGTCATCGCGGGTGTGGTCGTACTGGATGAACACCAGGTTCCACAACTCGACGTAGCGTTTGCAATCGCCGTTCACCCGGCACACATGATCGGGCACGCCCTGTTTGTTGCAGGCGTCCGGCCCCAGGTCAATGTTGATCTCGCTGCACGGCCCGCACGGCCCGGTATCGCCCATCTCCCAGAAGTTATCCTTGCGGCCAAAGTACAAGATTTGATCCGGGTTGATATCGGTCTCGCTGCGCCAATAGCCCATCGCTTCTTCATCGCGGCCCAGGTTGCCCTTGTCATCCTCGAACACCGTGGCCCACAGCCGTTCTTTCGGCAGCTTCCAGACGCTCGTCAGCAGTTCCCAGGCCCAGGTGATCGCTTCTTTCTTGTAATAGTCGCCGAATGACCAGTTGCCCAGCATCTCGAAGAAGGTATGATGCACAGGCGACCGGCCGACATCCTCCAGGTCGTTGTGTTTGCCACTGACGCGCATACACTTCTGGGCGTCGGCCACGCGCCGAGCCTCCGGCTCGCGCAAGCCCAGGAAGATCTCCTTGAACTGGTTCATGCCGGCATTAGTAAAGAGCAGCGTCGGATCGTCACCGGGCGCCAACGAAGCGCTGGGCACGATCACATGCCCTTTGCTCGCAAAAAAGTCCAGGAATTGCTGCCGGATCGCGGCGCTGGTCGGGATGCGTTTGTCTGTCATATATCGGTGTCCTTCGGGCGACGGAAGACGCGGACGGCAGGTGGCACATGGCGCGCCCGTCGCCCTCTTCGGTCAAACAATCAGCACGCGCCGGGAAACCCGACGCGTGCAAGCGCTATTCTACGGCAAGAAGGGGGCTTTGTCAAAGCAACCGAGGCGGCTTCAACGCAGGAAGAAATCTCCGGGGCCGCAGGGGATGCAATAGCGCGACCCCGGAGGGCAGGATGCCCGATCTGGGACTTACCAGATCTTTTGCGACCCGACTTGCAGCAGCGACTCACCCTCGGCCTGGAAGTACTCCACGGTCCAGGTGTGGTTGCCCGCGTAAACCAGGACATCGCGCTGGCAGGTCGTGGCGGGGTGAATCCCCCAGTTGTCAATCACCAGCACGCCGTCAATCCAAACCCGCACGCCATCGTCCGCGGTCGTCGTCACCCGGTAGGTGCCGTAGTTCATGTAGAAGACGCGCGTCCAGCGGGCCGAGAAGTTGTACTGGCCCAACGTGCCCGGCGCCGGCGATGTGCCCGTCCAGTTGAAGTTGAGATCGCCGTCGCAGCGATTCATCGCCACCGGCCCGATCAGATCCCGGTTATTGAAGTAATCGGCGTTCCAGCAGCCCGCGGGCGGCGGGGGCGGCGGAGGCGGCGGCACGGGCCAGCAGTGCTGTCCGCCGCAGGGCGGCGGTGGGACGGGCGGATGCGGCGGCAGAGGTGGATACGGCGGCGGCGCGGGCGGATGTGGCGGATAGCCACAACGATAGATCACCAGCGTCTGCCCCGCATAAATCCGATTGGGGTTGCTGATCCCGTTCCACTGCTGCAACTGCCAGACCGTCACCCCATAGCGCCAGGCGATCTTGGTGAGGTTATCACCGTACTGGACGCGGTAGTAGGTCGGCGCGCACCCGGCCGACGGCGCATTGACGGGGCCTTGCTCCGGGCTGGCCGCAGCGGCCGGCACCAACCCGATGCTCAAGACCACGACGATGAGGGCGATGACGCCTAACCGGCGCCACAACGAGGTACCCATAGGTCTCTCCTTTCCACGAAGGTAAGCATGTGGTGATATGTGGCCCACATAATAGCCACGACGTAGTGTGCTTGGGAAAGTAACGAGCCATTCGGTGCAACCAGGCTGTTTGACAATCACGGTGCAGCGTGCTATCCTTGCGCCATGATAAACGGATCTGTACCTCGGCAGGCGTTGTACTCGTATCTGGGGGGCGAAATCGCCCCCGTGTAAACGCGCCTGCGAACCCCGCACTTCCCGACAGCGTGGCGTTTGCCACGCTGTTTTGATTTCCCTGTCAAGCTAACCGTATTATATCACAAGTTTTGCACGGAGTAAAGACCCAATGAACGCATTTCGCCCGGTAGAAGAGCAACTTGCTATCCTGATGCGCGGCGTCGAGTTCGGCGACGAGACGACCCGCCGCAACATGGAAGCCGAACTGCGCCAACGGCTGGCTGAATCGGCGCACGCCGGCCGGCCCCTGCGCGTCTATTGTGGCTTCGATCCCACCGCCAGTAACCTGCACCTGGGCCACACCGTTCCCATGCGCAAGCTGGCGCAGTTTCAGGAGCTTGGACACGAGGTCGTGTTTCTGATCGGCTCCTTCACCGCGCTGATCGGCGATCCGAGCGACAAAGGCTCGGCGCGGCGGCAGCAGACCGACGAAGAGGTGCGTGCGCACGCGGCCACCTTCACCGACCAGGCCTGGCAGGTGCTCGATCCCGCCCGCACGCAGGTGATGTACAACGGCGACTGGCTGGCGAAGCTGAACTTCAAGGATATCATCCAACTGGGAGCTAATTTCACCGTGCAGCAATTCCTGGTGCGCGAGAACTTCGCGCAGCGGTTCGACAAAGGGGAGCCGATCTGGCTGCACGAGTTTTTCTACGCGCTGATGCAGGGCTAC
>CAZYHE010000162.1:7435-8695 GCA_964647225.1 uncultured Anaerolineales bacterium | reverse complement strand
CGCTTATTGCCTTCGGAATGCGCCTGGATCGCCTCCAAGAGCAGCCATTGTTCGGGGTAGTGTTGACGAATCTCTTGCCATTGCATGGTTAGCTCCTGGCGGTCTCCGTCCGCCTCAAGTCGAAACTCACATCCAAGACGATCACCGAATGGGTCAATGCGCCGCTGGAGATGAAGTCCACGCCGGTCTCGGCGATGGCGCGCACGGTGGCGAGGGTGACGTTGCCCGACGCCTCCAGTTTGGCGCGGCCGCCGGCCATCACGACCGCCGAGCGCATCTCCGGCAGCGTCATGTTGTCGAGCAGGATGCGTTCCACCCTCAAATCGAGCGCGGCGTGGACATCTTCCAGCGTGCGCGCCTCCACCTCGATCGCCAGCCCGGAATGGGCCGCGCGGGCGCGGCGCACCGCCTCGGCCAGTGAACCGGCGAAGTCAATGTGGTTGTCCTTGATCAGGATCATGTCGTAGAGGCCGATGCGGTGGTTCTGCGCGCCCCCGCGCGCCACGGCCAGCTTGTCCAGCAGCCGCAGGCCGGGCGCGGTCTTGCGCGTGTCCAGGATCACCGCACGCGTGCCCGCGACCTCATCCACGAAGCGCCGCGTGAGGGTGGCGATGCCCGACATGCGGCCCAGGAAGTTGAGCGCGGTGCGTTCCGCGGTGAGCAGGCCGCGCGCCGGGCCGGCCACGTCCGCCAACGGCTGGCGGTTCGTCACGGCCGCGCCTTCGGCCACCAACGGCGTGCAGACGATCCGCTCGTCTACCAGGCGGAAGGCCGCGGCCGCCACATCCAGCCCGGCGATGATGCCGGCCTGCTTGGCGATGATCTGCCCGGCGCTCAGCGCGTCCGCGGGCACGATGCTGTCGCTCGTCGCGTCCCCCGGCCCGATGTCTTCGGCCAGGGCGCGTTGGATGCACGCGATGATTTCGGGGGAGAGGGTGTCTGGCATGGTTAGTGACTCATTGTTGTTGCATATTCGTGCGGCGGGCAGGCGCCGGTGTAGCCGGGTCGGATCTGCCACCACTCGTTGCATGAACGGGGATCCATGAAGCTGCCGGTGTCCACGATCGCCACGACGACTTCCGAGTTGCGCGCTACGCCGATCGGTTTGCCGGCCGGGAGGATGGGCAGCGGATAGGTGTAGGGGCGCTGATCCAGCGGCTTGTAGACGTAGCGCGGGCCATCCGCGGCATCCAGCCGACCGATGGACGCACCCGCATCGGCGAGGCCCATGTGGTGGAGCGCGCGCTGGCCTGCGGGGCC
>CAZYHE010000162.1:0-7425 GCA_964647225.1 uncultured Anaerolineales bacterium | reverse complement strand
AGGTGTAGGGACGCTGATCCGGCGGCCGGTACGCGTAGCGCGGGCCATCCGGCGCGTCGAGTTGGGTGTAAAGCGCCAACAGGTTCGGATCGGTACACAGGCCATCCACATGCACCGTGTAGCCCTGTGCGCCGGCGCTATCCTCCCGCGCATAGCGCAGCGCCACGCGGCGCTCGTCCGCGTAGAGCACGATCACTTCGTAGCCCTGGCCGATATCATAGGCGGAGATCGGGACGTGCAACATCTCGCCCGGCGTCACTTGCAAGCCGAGCGCAGTTGCCGGCCAGGTCGTCAGCGGGTCGCCGCGGCTGCCCGGCGCAGGGGATTTCGCCCAGTTCCAATCATGCACGCGATGGAAGCCGCTCAAGGGCGGCACGCGCACCGAATCGAACAGCGTGGCGAATTGCGGCGGCTGTGTCGGGTCATCCGTGCCGTAGTTGACCAATTCGCGGCGCAGCCCGGCGTCGGCGTTCGAGACAACCCCGCGCAGCGCCAGGTTCTTGTCCGCGTGCGCGACGGCCGGCCGCACCGGGTCATCCCCATCGTATTGCCGCGCTTCGCCGCTGGCATAGCTGTTCGCTGAGCTGGTCGGGCAGATGTAGGGCGGCGGCTGCTTGAGTGTCAGCGGCAGGTAGACGCGCGCGGCGGGGGTGGGCGTCGGCGTGATGCCCGTCCTGGCGGCCTGGACTGGCGGCTGCACGGCCAGGCTCATGAGCAAAGCGCAGAACAAGGCGAACGCGGCCCCGAAGACTCTTTTCGACATTATTACATTCCCCTAACGCCGCCACGCACTACGCAATACGCAGTACGCCACCCTACTGCTTATTCAAGAACCGCTCGATGATCGTGATCCCCTCCGGCAACTGGATGCGGTCGCCGGGCTGGAGCTGATCGAGCGAACGATTCTCCCAGTTGCGGTTGCCGCGACGGTAGACGCCCAGCTTGGTCGCGCGCTGCCAGTGCGGGTCTTGCACGAAGCAGAGACCGGTCTGGCGGCCGTTCGTGTCAATCGAGCAGCTCGTCACATACCCCACCACCCGGCCCTTGGGGTTGACGACCACATCCCCCTGGCCGAGCATCGGGCCATGTTCCTCATCGGCCTGGAAGCGGGCCAGCCGCGCCTGGCGTTTGTTCTCGTGCGCCACGTAGGCGGCTTTGCCGACGAAGAACGGCTTGGACAGCTTGACGTAAGGCGCGAAGCCGGCGTCCGCGGGGTTAAGGTTGAGCGGGCCGGCCAACTCGTGGCCGTAGAGCGGCAGCCCGGCCTCGATCCGCAGGCTGTCGCGCGCGGCCAGGCCGCACGGTTTCAGCCCGAACGGCGCGCCGACGCGCAACAGGTCGCGCCAGAACGCGGGCAGGTCGTCGGGGTGGACGAACAGCTCGAACGCCATCGGCTCGCCGGTGTAGCCGGTGCGCGCCAGCCAGATGTCGTAGCCCGCCAGCGTCCCGCCGATGATCTCGGTGCGCTGCATGTCGAGCAGCCGGTCGCACATCGCGCCGTCTTCGTCCCCCACCAGCGCCAGCAGGATATCGCGCGAACGCGGCCCCTGGAGCGCGATCTGCGCCCGCTGCTCGTCGCCCCACTGGGGATCGCGCAGGTCGCGGATCACCACCGACTCGGCGCCGAGCGCGCGCGACCAGGGCCGCGCCGGGTCAATCAGCGTGCGCGCCGCGGCCACGGCATCCAGCCAGGCCCAGTCCTTGTCGTTGTTCGATGCGTTGACCACCACCCAGTAGCGCTCTTTCTCCAGCCGGTAGACCCAGATGTCATCCACGATGCCGCCGTCGGGCGCCAGCAGGTAGGAATAGTGCGAGCCGCCAACCTTGATGGATGAAATATCGTTGGTCGTGACGTTGTTCAGGAACAGGTGTACGTTCTCGCCGCTGAACTCGAAAAGGCCCATGTGGCTCACGTCGAACAGGCCGGCTTTCGTGCGGACGGTTTGATGCTCGTCGAGCACCGACGCATACTGGATCGGCATCTCGTAGCCGGCGAAGGGGGCCATCTTTGCGCCGAGCTTGCGGTGCTGCTCGTAGAGCCGCGTGCGCTGTAGGGGCGGCGCGGTCGGCGGTGTCCAATCAAAAGCCGGCAGCGGTTGCAGCCCGCCGGGCGCGTCGGCGCGGGCGCCCTGGCCGATCCAATACGACTTGTGGAGCGCCCAGCCGACCGTGTCTTTCTCGAAGTCCTCGGCTGTGGGGGGACGCATCGCCCAGGTGTAGGCCGCCTCATGCGGCAGCCGCCGGACGACCACCGGGCCGGGCGCCTTGACGAAGGGATCGCTCAGATCCATGCAGACGAAGCCATCGGAGAGATCGCGCAACCAATGGACGACGCGCGTCTCGGCGTCTTTGGCGATCAGCAGGTGGAAGCGGGTGCTTTCGGGGCCGGGCCGTTTGAGCACGCCGCCGGCCATCAGCCGGCCGTCCGGCTCCAGCAGCCAGGTCGGTTGGCACTCGCCCGGCTTGAGGAGATAGACATCGTTGGTCATCGCAACGTTGCAGAAGCCCCGCGCCTGCGCGCCCTCGATCTCGATCAGATCCCAGTCGGGGCTGAGGTCGGTGGTCGGTTTGTGCATGAAGTAGTGGTGGGGATAGCCGCTCGGCCGATAATCCGGCCCCAAATCCACGCAGCAGGCCAGATCCACCACATCCCACTTCGCTTGTTCCAGCACATCGAAGTCAATCCGCGCATGATAGATCGGCCCGCGGCGGCCGGCGTAGGCCACCGGTCGGCACGCATTGAGCACGCGCGCGATGATCTCGGCCAGCCGCTCCACCTGCTCCGCCTCGAAGCCGCGCTGGGTGATCCAGGGCGTGCCGATGCGGATGCCGGAGGGGGTGCGGGCGCTCTTGTCGCCGGGGATCGTGTTGCGGTTGAGCACGACGCCGGCCAGGTCGAGGATGCGCGCGGCCGGGTCGCCCATCAGCGGGGTGCCCTTGCCGCCATCCGGGCTGACGCCGGTCTCGGCGCGGACGCTCTTGCAGTCCACCAACAGCATGTGCGTGTCGGTGCCGCCGTAGGGCACGCGCAGCCCGTGGCGTTGGAACGCGGCGGCCATCTGGCTGGCGTTCTCCACGATCTGGCGTTGCAGCCGGGTGAATTCTGGCGTGCGGGCCAGCTTGAACGCGACCGCCATCCCCGCGATGGTGTTGACATGCGGGCCGCCCTGCTCGCCGGGGAAGACGGCCGAGTCTATCTTCGCCGCCAATTTCTTGTCGGTGGTCAGGATGCACGCGCCGCGCGGGCCGTAGAGCGTCTTGTGCGTGGTGAAGCTGATGGCGTGGGCGAAGCCGACCGGGCTGGACACGACCCCCGCGGCGACCATGCCCGCGATGTGCGAGATATCGGCCAGCAGGTACGCGCCGACTGCGTCCGCAATCTGGCGGAAGCGCGCCCAATCGGGCATCCACGGGTAGGAGGTGAAGCCGGCGATGATCATTTTGGGCTTGTGCTGCTTCGCCAACGCCTCGATCTGGTCGTAGTTCAGCCGCTCGGTGACGGGGTCAATGCCGTAGGAGACGATCTTGTAGTGCTTGCCGGAGCGGTTGACCGGGCTGCCGTGGGTCAGGTGGCCGCCGTGGAGCAGGCTCATCCCCATGACGGTCTCACCGGGCTGCGCCAGCGCATCGTAGACCGCGCTGTTGGCGGGCGAGCCGGAGAGGGGCTGGACGTTGGCGTAGATCGCTTCCGGGCCGACGCCGTTGGCTGCAAATGCCTCGGCCGCGCGGCGCCGCGCGAGCGATTCCACGACATCCACATACTCGACGCCCTTGTAATAGCGCTCGTCGGAGTTGCGGCGGTAGGCGGCGAGCTGGACTTCGTAATCCAGGATCTGCGCCTCGGTCAGGCCGTGCATGGCCGGGTCGGGATACCCTTCCGCGTAAATGTTTTGGAACACGGAGCCGAGCGCCTCGCGCACCGCGGCCGGGGCCTGGCTTTCGGACGGGATCAGGATCAGTTTGCGCGCCTGCCGCTCCTCCTCGTAGTGGATCAGGTCGGAGACGGCGGGGTCGAGCGCGGCGAGTTGGGTCTGAAAGAAATCGAGCATGGAAGCCCCCCTTCGCGTAAATGTCAGTTACGGGGATATTATACCACAGCTTGTGATCCAGCGGTTGATAGATTGGTCACTTGGTAGATTGGTAGATTGGTGGTTCGCCGCTTTGATCGTTCCACCACGATCAAGGCCACGCTGGCCGCCGTGGATGAGGTCTCTGCCATGTTGGCGCGCAAATAAGGCGCGTGGAGTAGGCGCGGCCGCCGCTACCCGCTCATCTGTTATGGGCGGTGGCGAGAGCCGGGCCGCGGGAACCAGTTCGTGAACGCGCTGTTGGGGGTCAGCGTGAACTCGGCGACGAGGGGGACGTGGTCGCTCCACGGGAGCCATTCGCGGGGATCGCCGACCTCGAAGCGCGTCAGGCGTGGAGCCTCGCGGCGGGGCGCAAAGAGGTAATCCACGACGAAGCCGCGGCCCGGCTTGCGCTGGTGGTAGTGGGTGCGCCGCAGGGTGTCACTGCCCGCGTCCGCTGGCCGCATCGTGTCGGCGTTCCGCAGGCCGGCGCGCGCCAGCAACTCGACGATCGAGAGCTTGCCCCGCTGTCCCGGCCGGAGCGACATCTGCTGCGGCAACAAGTTGAAGTCGCCGGTCACGACCGACCACGGCGTGCTGATGAAGCGCCGGTAGTAGCGGAGCGCCGCCAGCGGGTCGTTGGTGGTGCCGGCCGGGATTCGTCGCTCGTCAGCCCGCCAAAAACCGAGCAGGTTCAGCCGGCCGCGGCCCCACACCTCCACGGGCAGGGCCAACGAGAACGCGTCGGAGAAGGTCTTGTGCCGCCGCAGCTTCAACCCGCCGAAGGTGAAGACCCCCAGCCCCTTGTCGGCGTTGAACCCGATCCAATCGCGATCACTGCACGGCGGCGCCCACCCCCTGACCGCATCGCGTTCCGGGCTGGCGCACTCCTGGATCACCGCTACATCGGGCCGGAGCGCGATCAGCCGGTCGAACTTCTGGTAGAGCGCCATGTTGCAGTTCCAGGAGACGATGCGTAGTTTCATGGGCGCCTTGCCACTCGATGAACTGCTATCGTATGTCGCCTCAATCAGCCACGGCGCGCATGAGCGTCCGATCTGCCGCCGCGGCGTCGCCCAGCCGGACGGCGTCCGCGCCGAGGTAGCGCGCAAATTCCGCCACGCAGGTCGCCAGGGCCGCGATCAGCGCGTCGTCTGGCCGGACATCGGCTTCCCACCACCAGTTGACGAGGGTGAGGACGCGCGTCTTGCGGTCATAGATCGGCTCGACGCGCGCCACGAAGCGGTCGCCGTAGAGCACGGGCAACACATAATGACCGTATTTCCGCTGTGCCGCCGGCTTGTAGACCTCCCAGGTGTAATCGAAGTCGAACAGCCAGCGGATCAGATCGCGATCCCAGATCAGATTGTCGAGCGGGCCGATGAAGGCCGCGGCCGGGGCGATCGCGGCCTGGTTTGCGAGGTCGTCCAGAAGAGGCAGGTCGGCCGCCCGGATGAAGAACGGCTGGCGCGCAACCTCGGCCACGGCGACCGGGATGACTTCTCCCCGCTCGGCCAGGCGCGACAGCACCGCGCGGCGCGTCTCGGTCTGCACCCCCACAATCCCCGCCCAACAGTGGCTGGTGGCGGGATTCGCGATGCCCTGGCCGCCCACGCGGCGCAGCACATGCCAGTCCTGGTAGGCGGCCTCGTCGGGGTGCGGATCGGGGGCCGAGCACAGGTCTGCGGGTAGCAGTCGTTCGATCAGGTCGAAGTAGCGCCGCGTGCCGATCCGGTGATGCACTCCGACTTCGCCCATGCCGAAGATGATCTCCAACGCGGCGCGGCCCAGGCGCGTGCGCACCCCCCACCACCAATCAATCGTGTCGTTGTGCTCCAGCTCGGCCGAGCAGAGCGGCCCGCGCGCCCGGAGCGCGTCTTTGACGGCTTCGGCAATCGCCATGGGCGGGTTAGCGGGATCGCCGTGCTGCTGGCGCTCGCGCTCGCGACGCCGGGCAAAGTGCGGCCAGTCTTCGGTCGCGTAGATCGAGGCGACCTTGTCGAAGCCATCCAGCAGCCGCCGCTCGGTGTAGAGCAGATCGGCGAGGAGCGCGGGCGTGTAGTCGGCCACGCGGGCTTGCAAGACCAGTTCCGGGTTCTGCCCGACCAGGTTGACCGGGTCATATTGGATGCAGCCGGCGTGGCGGATGTATTCGAGGATGCCGGCCTTGCCGACTAATTGGCGCGGGGGCCACAGCCGATGGTGGGCCAGCATGAAGCGCCGGGCCTCGGCTCGGCTCAGGCGCAGGGTGGCGGCCGGCAGATCAGGCTTGGGCATCAGCCATATCGCCCGAATTCATCCACCGCCTCAACGAACGCGATGATGTTCTCCCACGGCACTTCTGGCTCGACGACATGGGTGGGCGCGATCAGGAAGCCGCCGCCCGCGCCGACGGTGGTGATGAGATCACGGACGGTGCGGCGGACTTCAGCCGGGGAGCCGAAGGGCAGGGTGGTCTGGGTGCCGAGGCCGCCCCAGAAGGCGAGGTCGCGGCCGAATTCGCGCTTGATCGCGGCCGGATCCATCACCTCCGGCTGGACCGGGTTGAGCACGTCCACGCCGATCTCGATCAGGTCGGGGATGATCTCGTCTATTTTGCCGTCGGAATGGAACGCGACCAACAGCTCGCGCCCTGAGCCTGTCGAAGGGCGGGTGAACCCGGCCGCTTCGACAGGCTCAGCGACCGGGCGCCGCGCGCTTTTCGCCGCGACGATCACCGTGCGCAGTCGCTCTTTGAACCACGTGCGCCACACTTTGGGGCGCATCATCAGGGCGCGCTGTGTGCCGAAGTCGTCGGCCAGCCAGAGGATGTCAATGTCGTAGCTCGCCAACCTGGCAGCCAGGCCGGCCATCATCTCGGTGATGATGTCGAGCAGCGCGCCGGCAAAGTCGGGGTTGGCGATCAGATCCACCAGGATCGCCTCCATCCCGCGCAGCTTGTAGGCCGGCCAGAAGACGGTGCCGCCAACCGCCATGCAGTTGGCGATCACGGCGTAGCCCTGTCGGTGAACTTCGGCGATACGCTCGGCGTAGCCGGCGAAACGCTCGTCGACCAGTAAGTTCGGATAGGGGTAAGTCAAGGCGTCCTGAACCGAAGTGGCCGCCCGCAGCGGGTGGATCATGCGCTCGAAGTGGAAGTCGCCGCGAATCCAGGCGATGCCCCAATCGTCTATCCGTGCGCCAGCCGGCACGTCACCCAGGTAGCGGCCGAAGTCGGCCGGGTTGCGCGCCGGCAGCGGATCCACGCCGCGCACCTCGATGCCGAAGTACGCGTGCGGGTCGTCGCGGCCGGTCTCCTGGCGGAAGCGCGCCAGTTGGCTGGGACACAGGCTCATAGTTTTGGGCACACGGTCGGGGA
>CAZYHE010000161.1:3986-8699 GCA_964647225.1 uncultured Anaerolineales bacterium | reverse complement strand
ATGCATGAAATAACGCTCCTCGTCAACATCGCCATCGCCCTGGTGGTAGCTTTCGCCGGTGGGCTGGTCGCGCGCCGCATCGGGCTGCCCACCATTGTCGGCTACCTGCTGGCGGGCATCGTCATCGGCCCGTTCACGCCGGGTTTCGTGGGCGATGCCAGCACGATCAACCAGTTGGCCGAGCTGGGCGTGATCTTTCTCATGTTTGGGGTCGGTCTCCACTTCTCCTTCGCTGACCTCTGGAAAGTGCGCGATATTGCCATTCCCGGCGCCATCGGCCAGATGCTGATCGCGACGCTGCTGGGCTTCGCGCTGACCCAGTTATGGGGTTGGCCCACCGCGGCGGGCATCGTTTTTGGGCTGGCCGTGTCCATCGCCAGCACCGTGGTCCTGCTGCGTGGCTTGATGGATAACTCACTCCTGAACACGCCCCACGGTCAGGCGGCCGTTGGCTGGCTGGTCTTCGAAGACCTGGCCACAGTCGTCATCTTATTACTCATGCCGGCGCTGGTGCAAACCCAAGGCGGTCTGGACTGGCAGTTACTTGGCGGGACGATCCTGAAAGCCGCCGCGTTCATGGGCATCGTCGCACTCGTCGGCACGCGCGTCATCCCCTGGTTGCTGCAGCTCATTGTACGCACCCGCTCGCGCGAGTTGTTCATTTTAGCGATCCTGGCGATTGCCCTGGGCACCGCGCTGGCCGCCGGGGAGCTTTTCGGGGTCTCGCTGGCGCTCGGCGCCTTTGTCGCGGGTGTGGTCGTCAGTGAGTCACCGCTCAGCCATCAGGCGGGCGCCGATGTGCTGCCCTTCCGCGAGGCGTTCTCAGTCCTCTTTTTCGTGTCCATCGGGATGCTGGTCAATCCGGTTTACCTGTCCCAGAATCTCGGCCCGGTGCTGGCGTTGACGGCGCTGATCGTCGTCGGCAAGTCAGTCATCACAACGCTGCTCGGGTTCCTGTTTCCCAGGCCGGCCCGCACCGCCTTGGTCATTGCCGCCGGCTTGAGCCAGATCGGTGAATTTTCGTTCATCCTCGGCCAGGCCGCCCTGGCACTTGGGATCCTGAACATGGATCAGTACTCGTTGCTCCTGGCGGGCGCGCTCATCTCGATCACGGTCAATCCATTCATGTACCGGCTGATCAATCCGGTCGAGAAATGGCTCCAGCGTTTTCCGGCCGTATGGGAGTATCTGAATCGGCATGGCCCTCCCCCCGCGCCGATCGCGCAAACGCTCGCTGACCACATCGTCATCGTTGGCTATGGTCGCGTCGGCCAACATGTGGTGGACGTGGCCGAGCAGCTCAACATCCCGCACCTGGTCGTCGAGTCTGATGTGGAGCGCGTCGACGCGCTCAATCACCGGGGCACCGCGACGCTCTATGGTCATGCGGCCAACTCCGATCTACTCACCCACGCCCACCTGGACCACGCCCGCGCGTTGGTCGTCACGGTTCCCGAAGAGACCACCAGTGAGTTGGTTGTCGCCGCGGGCCGCGATCTCGCGCCCGATCTGCCGATCATCGTGCGCGCGGCGACACGGGCGGGGGTCAAACGCCTGGCGCAACTGGGCGCGTGGGCGGTGATCCACCCCGAGCTGGAGGGGGGACTGGAGATCGTGCGGCATACGCTGCTGAAGCTCGGCTTTGGCCAACGCGAGGTGGATCACTATACCGACGCGGTCAGACGGGATAACTATGACCTGCAGATCAACACAGACGAAGAACAGCGGCGCCTGCGCGATCTCCTCAGCGCTATGGGCAATATCGAAGTCGCCTGGCAGTGTCTGGCTGAAGGCTCCGTCGTGATCGGGCAGACGCTGGCCGAGGCCAACTTGCGCGCCTGCACCGGCGCATCTGTGGTCGCCATCCAGCGCGATGGCCGGCTGATGGCAAACCCGAAATCGCTGACCACCTTCGAAGCCGGGGATCGGATCGGCCTGATCGGCGAGCCGGAGCAGATCCAGGCGGCCGTCGCGCTGCTGAAGGAATAGAGACGAGGCAGATGGATAGAGATCAGTTGTTACAGTTATTCGACCGGGAGGAGCGCCAAAACGCGCAGTTCGACAACAGCCTGCGCGAGGTCACGCCGCACACGGTGCGCTTCCGACCCCGCCCCGGGATGAAGGGCGGCAGCTACATCCTCTACTCGGATTTGGATGAGACCAACGCCGACGCGGTGATCCGGGACGAGATCGCCTATTTCCAGCAGCTTGGGCGGCGCTGCGAGTGGAAGCTCTACGACCACGACCAGCCCGCCGACCTCAAAGAGCGCCTGATTGCGCACGGCTTCACCCTCGAAGAGCCGGAAGCGCTGATGGTGCTCGACCTGGCCGAGATGCCGGACGCGCTGCAGCGGCCGGTCGCGCTCGATGTCCGGCGGATCACCGACCCTGGCCTGATCCCCGAAATCATGACGGTCCAAGAGATCGTTTGGTCGGAGCGAGATATCGCGTTCGTCGAGGAGGCGATCCAGGAGCTGCGCCTGGGTGGACAGCACACCAGCTACTACGCCGCCTACGCCGATGGCCGGCCGGTCTGCTCGGCACGCATTTGTTTCAGCCAGGGCGGGGTATTTGCCGGCTTGTGGGGCGGCGCGACGCTGCCGGAATATCGCAGCCGCGGCTTCTACACCGCGTTGGTGGCCGTGCGCGCCCAGGAGGCGATCCGGCGCGGCTATCGCTTCCTGACCATTGACGCCAGCCCAATGAGCCGCCCCATCGTCGAGCGCCACGGGTTCCGGCTGCTCGACACCACCACCCCATGCAAATGGGCGCCCAGCGACGCGGGCTGAACGGGAAACGCGATCTGTGCCGACATCCCTGCTCCTGGCCGCGGTCATCTTCGCGGCGGCGTTTCTCCAATACACGTCCGGCTTTGGGTTTGCCCTGGTCGCGATGCCGCTCTGCACCCTGCTTTTCGGCGTGCGAACGGCCGCGCCGCTGGTCGCGCTCGCCGGGATCACGGTCCAGGTCATCAACGTGGTGCGCTTCCGGCGCGACATCAACCGCCGGGAGTTCCTCCGCCTGGCCGCATCCTCGGCGCTGGGCGTGCCCATCGGCGTGTGGGGGTTGAGCGCCCTGGATGCGGACCTGGTCAAGACCGCGCTCGGCATCCTGCTGATCAGCTATGGGCTGTACAATCTGGTCAAACCCCATGCATTGCCCCTGATCGGTGATGCGTGGGTCTACCCGGTCGGGTTTGTGGCGGGCTGCCTGGGTGGCGCGTTCAACACATCAGGCCCGCCCGTCGCCGTGTATGGCAGCTTGAAAGGGTGGCAACGGGATGAGTTCCGCTCGACGCTGCAAACCTTTTTCTTCGTAAACAGCTTCATGGTCATCGCCGGGCATCTGACGGCCGGGCATTACTCCCGCGAGGTTCTGACCAGTTACCTGGTGGCTGTCCCGGCGTTGCTACTGGGCAATTTCGCAGCCGCGCGTCTGGATCACAAGATCAGCGCCGGTATATTTCGGACCATTGTGGCAGCGATGATCTTGATCTCCGGGATCGTGTTGATCGTTTGATGAGGTAATCGCTTGATCGCAGTTCTGGGCACACTGGCGCCCATCTTCGCCATCATCGCCTTGGGCGCGCTCCTGCGCGCAAAACGCTTCGCCCCGGCCGAACTCTTCCGCGGGATGAACCGGCTGGTCTACTTCGTGGCGACGCCCTGCCTGCTCTTCTATCAAACGGCCGAAGCGCGGATTCAGGGGGACGCGGCCGTCCGCGTGTTTGCCGTGCTGACGGCGGCCGGCCTGGCGAGCGGTGTGCTGGCGTATGCCGTCGGCCGCACGCTGCACCTGCCCGCAAAGTCATTGGCCGCGTTCACACAGGGCGGCTTCCGGGGCAATGTCGCCTTCGTGGGCTTGCCCGTCATCGCGCTGGCATTCGCCGGCGCCGGATCGCCGATGACCGGTCAGGTCAACACATTGGCGGTGCTGACGATCGCGTTCATGATCCCGATCTACAACCTGGCTGCGGTCGCGCTCCTCACCGCCATCCTCCAGAGCGACACGACATCCCGCCGCGCCCAAGTCCGGCGGCTGCTGCGCGACATCGCAACGAATCCGCTGGTCATCTCGTGCGTGGCCGGGCTGATCGTCTCGTTCGTGGGCTGGCCCCTGCCGCCGATCCTGCGCCAGACGCTCAAGATGCTCGGTGACATGACGACGCCCCTGGCGCTGATCTGCATCGGCGCGGGGCTGACCACTGTATCGGCGCGGGCCAATCTTCCGCACGCCAGTCTGGCCGCCCTGGTCAAGGTCGGCATCGCGCCGCTGGCCGGCTACGTCGTCGGGACGCAGCTTGGACTGTCGGCGGTCGAGCTGCGCGTGGCGCTGATCTTCCTGGCGTGCCCCACCGCCAGCACCTCCTACGTGATGGCGCAACTCATGGGCGCCGACGAAGGACTGGCCGCCAGCATCATCGTGGTCTCCACCCTCCTCACCTTCCCGGCGCTCAGCCTCGTGCTCCTCGCGACGTGATCCCCCATCTTTCGAGATGCTTCCCGGAAGGGGAAGAACGCCTACTGTCACCCCGCCGATTTATTGATATTTTACACATGATAATTTGAATTTAATGCCCATGTGCTGTATCATCTCGTCAGTTGCCGCACGAGAGATATACACGATGAGCGATGACGGACTGAAGGATAACGATGTATACCAGGCAGTTGGCCGGTAGTCCGGCGGGCGAGGTTCTGACGATCTTACAGCGCA
>CAZYHE010000161.1:0-3886 GCA_964647225.1 uncultured Anaerolineales bacterium | reverse complement strand
CAGTACGAGCGCCAGCTCATCGGCTTGACGCCGAGCGAGCGCGCTGCCAAGCTGACGGAACTTCTGAATGCGAAGGGCATCTTGACGGAGATCAAGTTCGAGCCGAACGCCATCTTCGTTCACGAATATACCTGCCCATACTACGAATTGGCCCGCGAAAACCGGGCCATCTGCGACATGGAAGAAGAGATGCTCACCCATGCCGTCAAACAGCCGGTCGAGTTAGTGACATGCACCTTGGATGGACATCACGGCTGTCAGTTCCGGATCGAAACATGAGTTTCGCAACCATCAAGAAACATCAGAGGAGAAGCAGAAATGCCTGCTGAATTGGTGATCAAAGACCTCCATGCCACCGTCGAGGGCAAACCGATCCTCCGGGGCGTGAACCTGACCATTCGCCAGGGTGAAGTCCACGCGCTGATGGGCCCCAACGGCTCCGGCAAGAGCACCCTCGCCTACACGATCGCCGGTCATCCCCACTACGAGGTGACGGGCGGCGACATCTTGCTGGACGGCCAGAGCGTCCTGAGCATGGCCCCGGATCAGCGTGCCAAAGCGGGCCTGTTCCTGGCGTTTCAATATCCGACAGCTATCCCCGGCGTGAGCATGGCGAACTTTCTGCGCCAGGCGGTCAGCGCGGTGCGCGGCTTCACAGACAAGGCCAAGCAAGCGGTCGCCGAAGGCGGCAGCGCCAAACCCATCGGCTCCGAGCTGATGCCGATGCGCGACTTCCGCAAGGAGCTCACGCAGAAGATGGAGAAGCTGCACATTGACACCACTTTCGCCCGCCGTTACCTGA
Source organism: uncultured Anaerolineales bacterium (assembly GCA_964647225.1). GTDB lineage: Bacteria > Chloroflexota > Anaerolineae > CG2-30-64-16 > CG2-30-64-16 > CAZYHE01. The sequence goes on along the minus strand of CAZYHE010000161.1, from coordinate 3,084 downwards.
ATGATGGCTTTTCGGGCGGCGAGAAGAAGCGCGCCGAGATTCTGCAGATGGCGATGCTCGAACCGCGGATCGCCGTGCTGGACGAGACCGATTCCGGCCTCGATATTGATGCGCTGCGGGTTGTGGCCGAGGGTGTCAACAGCCTGATCGGCCCCGGTCTGGGCGTGCTGTTGATCACGCACTACCAGCGCCTGCTCGACTACATCAAGCCGCATTTCGTCCACGTCTTCTACAACGGTCAGATCGTCCTCTCTGGTGGGCCAGGATTGGCGTTAGAGTTGGAAGCCAAAGGGTACGACTGGATCAAACAGGAGTTCGGGGAGAAGGCGTAGTTGGTAAATTGGTAGGCTGGTAAACTGGTGCATCAATCTACCAATCTACCAATCTACCAGTCCACCAATCTACCAATCACGGAGTACACCATGCCTGCAACGGACACCGAACGCCAGGCGCTCGACAGCGTCAAGAGCGAATACAAATACGGTTTCAGCCAGCCGGAGAACTACGTTTTCAAAGCGCGCAAGGGGCTGGATCACGAGATCATTGACCAGATCAGCGTGATGAAGGCGGAGCCGGAGTGGATGCGCAAGCTGCGTCACGACGCGCTCGATATCTTCTTCTCGAAGCCGATCCCGACCTGGGGCGCCGACCTGAGCGCGATCAACTATCAGGATATCTACTATTACATCAAGCCGGTCGAGAGTCAAGGCAAGAGTTGGGATGATGTGCCGGCCGACATCAAAGAGACGTTCGACAAGCTGGGCATCCCGGAAGCGGAGCGCAAGTTCCTGGCCGGCGCGGGCGCGCAGTATGAATCTGAGGCCATCTACCATTCCTTGAAGGAAGAGTGGGAGAAGCAGGGCGTCATCTTCATGGACTCCGACAGCGGCTTACGCGAACACCCGGAGATCTACAAGGAGTATTTCGGCACGGTCGTGCCTTCCACCGACAATGTCTTCGCGGCGCTGAACACCGCGGCGTGGTCGGGCGGGTCGTTCGTCTATGTGCCGAAGGGTGTGCATCTGGACATCCCGCTCCAGGCGTACTTCCGCATCAACGCGCAAAGCATGGGGCAATTCGAGCGCACGCTGATCATCGTGGACGAGGGCGCAACCATACATTATGTCGAAGGCTGCACGGCGCCCTCCTACAGCCAGGACTCGCTGCACTCCGGCGTGATCGAGATCATCGTCCGCAAGAACGCCCGCTGCCGCTACACGACCATCCAGAACTGGTCTACCAATGTCTACAACCTGGTGACGCAGCGGTCGCTGGTCTCCGAGGGCGGGACGATGGAGTGGGTGGACGCGAATCTGGGTTCCAAGATCACCATGAAGTACCCATCGGTCTACATGCTGGGGGATGGCGCGCACGGCCAGATCCTCTCGATGGCCTTTGCCGGACCGGGCCAACACCTGGACACCGGCGGCAAGCTCGTGCATGGTGCGCCGAACACATCGAGCCAACTGATCTCCAAGTCCATCAGCAAGGGGGGCGGCCGGGCCTCCTATCGCGGCCTTCTCAAGGTGAGCAAGGGCGCCCACGGGGCCAAGTCGAACGTCGTCTGCGACGCGCTGCTGCTGGACGCAAAGAGTCGGTCTGACACCTATCCCTACATCGAGATTGACGAGGACGACGTGACCGTCGGCCACGAAGCATCGGTCAGCAAGATCGGCGAGGAGCAGCTCTTCTACCTGCAAAGTCGCGGCTTGAGCGAAGACGAGGCCAGTGCGATGATCGTCTCCGGCTTCATCGAGCCGATGGTCAAGGAGCTCCCGATGGAGTACGCGGTCGAGATGAACCGGTTGATTCAGTTGCAGATGGAAGGGTCTATCGGGTGATGGTAGGTTGGTAGGTTGGTAACTTGGTACATTGGTACATTAGTAACTTGGTACATTGGTGGACTGAGATGCGTGACCGTTCTACCAATCTACCAAGTTACCAGTCTACCCCATCCCCCAAGGAGTAAATCAGCATGATCCAAATTACATCCATGCCCGTCGCGCCCGCCCCCGTCGCCGCACCCGATTGGATGCTCGATCTGCGACAGAAGGCGTGGCGGTTTTTCGAAGAGATCCCGTGGCCCACGGGCAACGAAGAGACGTGGCGGCGCACGAAGCTGACCGGCTTTAAGCTGGAGGACTACGCTGTGCCGGCTCTCTCTGCCGCGCCGGCCGGCCTGCCCGACGATGTCGCAAAGGCGTTGGCCGAGGTGCAGAGCGTGGGCAGCCTGGGCATCGTGGATGGCGCGACGCGCCACTACGATCTGGATGAAGGGCTGGCCGCGCGGGGGGTGATCTTCTGCGATCTGGACACCGCGGCCCGCCGCCATCCCGAACTGGTGCAGAAATACTTCGGCAGCGTTGTGGCGATTGATGAGAACAAATTCAGCGCGCTGAACTTCGCCCTGTGGAACAGCGGCACGTTCGTCTATGTCCCGCGCAATGTCGTGCTGGACAAGCCGCTCCAGGCCATCATCCGCCAGAGCGATGGCAAACACGCCGGCTATCATCACACGATCGTCGTCGCGGAAGCGGGCGCGGCCGTGGCCCTGGCCGAGGACTTCCTGGGCGCAGACGGCGGCATGAGCGACAGCGTCGTGGAGCTGATCGGCGGCGCCAACAGCCAGTTGCACTACTTGCATCTGCAAAACCTGGCGCATACCGCCTGGAATTTCAGCACGCAGCGGATGCATCTGGGGCGAGACAGTGTCCTGCGCCACTTCATCGGGTCGTGGGGCAGCCGCGTGTCGAAAAACTGGATCAACATGGAACTGCTGGGTGAAGGGAGCAGCGGCGAACTGCTGGGGCTATACTTCCCCGGCGGCCGCCAGCATCTCGATCACCATACCAACCAGCTCCACAAGGCGCCACACGCGACGAGCGATCTGCTCTTCAAGGGTGCGCTCAAAGACCGGTCGCGCTCGGTGTATCAGGGTTACGTCAAGGTGTACCCCAATGCGCAGAAGACCAACGCCTACCAGGCGAACCGCAACCTGATGCTGAGCCGGCAGGCGCGCGCCGACAGCATCCCCGGCCTGGAGATCGAAGCCGACGACGTGCGCTGCACCCACGGCGCCACCGC
>CAZYHE010000160.1:0-8703 GCA_964647225.1 uncultured Anaerolineales bacterium | reverse complement strand
ACGGAGGTGCCCGGCGCCACGCCGAAGAAGCCGGCTTCCGGGTTGATCGCGTGCAGGCGGCCGTCAGGGCCGATCTTCATCCAGGCAATGTCATCGCCGATGCACTCGGCCTTCCAGCCGGGGATCGTCGGCTGGATCATGGCGAGGTTGGTCTTGCCGCAGGCCGACGGAAACGCGGCCGCGATGTGATACTGTTTGCCGGCCGGGCTGATCAGGCGCAGGATCAGCATGTGCTCGGCCATCCACCCCTCGCGGCGGGCCATCGCCGAGGCGATACGCAGGGCAAAGCACTTCTTGCCGAGCAACGCGTTGCCGCCGTAGCCGGAGCCAAACGACCAGATCAGATTCTCATCCGGGAAATGGCTGATGTACTTCTTTTCAATCGGCGCGCACGGCCACGGGACATCCTGTTCATCGGCGGCCAACGGCGCGCCGACGGAGTGCAAGCACGGCACAAAATCGCCGTCCGCGCCCAGCGCCTCGATCACGCGCCGCCCGACGCGGGTCATGATGTGCATGTTGCACACGACATAGGCGCTATCCGTGATCTCGATGCCGATCTTCGACATGGGCGAGCCGATCGGCCCCATGGAAAATGGAATCACGTACAGAGTGCGGCCAGCCATGCACCCGCGATACAGGCCGCTCATCGTGTGCTTCAGTTCATCGGGTGCAACCCAGTTGTTCGTGGGGCCGGCGGCGTCACGATCCGGCGCGCTGATGTAGGTGCGATCTTCGACGCGCGCGACATCGCTGGGATGTGAACGAAACAGGAACGAGTTCGGCCGCTGCTCGAGCGGCGTCGCCGCCCCGCTTGCCACCATCTGCGCCATCAACCGATCATACTCGGCCTGGCTGCCGTCACACCAATACACTTCTTTCGGGTGGCACAAGGTTGCAACCTCATCCACCCACTCCACAAGACGTTGATGCTTTACTGCGTAGGACACCGGGTATCTCCTCCGTTTGCGCTATTTTCTCGCAAGAGACGCCCTTGTCCGCTTGCTGCAAAGTCGAATCTACTTATCCAACTTCAGGCTGGCCATCGTGCTGCGGATCAAATCAGCCGAACGCCGCAAGGCATTCTGCTCTTCGTCATTCAGTTCCAACTCGACGATGCGTTCGACGCCATTGTGGTTCAACAGCACCGGCACACCGAAACAGATATCATTCAGGCCGTATTCGCCCTGGAGGAACACCGAAGCCGGGTAGATGTGATGCTGATCCTTGATGATCGCCTGGGCCATCTTGCAAGCCGATGCGCCGGGCGCGTAGTACGCGCTGCCCGTCTTGAGATAGCGCACGATCTCGGCGCCGCCGTCACGCGTGCGCGCGACGATACGATCTATCTGCTCCTGGCTCAGGAAGTAGGAAAGCGGCATCCCGGCAATGTTGGAGTAACGCACGAGCGGCACCATCTCGTCGCCGTGGCCGCCCAGGACGGTCGTGTGGATGTTCTCCGGGTCAATCCCCGTCTCCATGGCGATGAAGGTGCGCATGCGGCCGCTGTCGAGCACGCCCGCCTGGCCGATCACGCGTTCGCGCGGCAGGCCGCTGAGCTTGTAGGCCAGGTAAGTCATGGTGTCGAGCGGATTCGTCATCATGATGAGGATGGCGTTCGGCGAGCGTGGGACAACCTCGTTGATGACCGACTTGACGATGTTGGCGTTGACCTGCACCAGATCCTCCCGCGTCATGCCCGGCTTGCGCGGCACACCGGCGGTGATGATGATCAGGTCGGAGCCGGCGGTGTCCGCGTAATCGGATGAACCGACGGCGTTGACCGAATGGCCGGCGATGGGGCCAGCCTGGATCAAATCCAAAATTTTGCCCTTCGCCAACCCCTCGACAATATCCACCAGGATGACCTGACACCCGCCCGAAACCATGGCCCAGTGGGCGATGGTTGAACCGACAAACCCGGCGCCGATGATCGAGACTTTACTCATGTGAGACTCCTGTTGCGTGATGCGTCAAACGTAATACGTGAAACGAGCAGAGAACCTGCCCGATGTGCTTCATGCGGTGGTGGGCGCGAGACAGCCGTGGCGCTGATACTGCTCGAAAAGCTGCCCCCAAGACGTGTTTGCGCGCCATTCTTCGGCCACGCGCTTGAATTTAAGCGGCCAATACAAATAATCTTGTTCCACTTCGCCGATGAAGGTGGGCACGATGACCAGCGGGGTCCGCAGGACCAACTTCTGGAGAAACTTCGTCGGCCCATACCAGGCCAGCCACGCCAGGAAGGTGTGGGTGCTGTAACCCACCTTGAAACCCCAGTTTTCGCCCGCCACATCATCGCCGACCAACTCAATTTCCCGCGGATCGCCCACGCCCAGGCCGGCCTCATGCGCCAGCCGGATGTAGCGGATGCGCAACGGGTCGAAACCCATCAGCTTGGCCGCGACGGCGTCAATCGCAACCTGATCGGCCGAGGCGAGAATGACGTTCTTGACGATCGGTTCCATCAGCCGCGGCCCCGGCCCGTTGCCGGCGGTCGTCCCGTCCATGATGGCGAAGAGGCCCGGATGAATCTCCTTTTGGATCGCCAGCAGATCCACGAGCGTTTCGTGAATCCAGGTGTGGGTGTAGTGCCGGTATTTGCTCAGCAGCCCGCCGAAGGCGTTTTTCATCGCACCGGTCGTCGTGGTGTACATGTGCGTCTTGACCGTCGGCAGGTGTACGATGTTCTTCCCGATGAGATAGTCCGGGATGTGGATGCCGTCCGGATACACGTGATCCAACGCCAGCATCTTCGCTTTGGGGCGATAGGGAACCCACGTCATCTCTTCCTTGCGGAAGTTGTACAACGCCGGGACGCCGTATCCGCGGAAGATCGGCACGTAGCCGTTCAAGTCTTCGCCCTTGAAGGCGTTGGTCACCACGGTCTGGTTCTGCACGCACACCAGATCGGTGAAGCCGGCCTGCCGTAGCGCCAGGATCGTGCCCTCCAACTGCCACGGGGTCGTGTTGGCCGCGGGCATCGGGAAGTGCCACGAGATGTTATCCTTCAGGATCGTGGTCGTGCCCCGCGCCAGCGCCTCGGCGCCCCCGGCCAGCGCGAACAGCCGCTGATAGTCCTGCAAAACCGTCTCCGGCTGGGTGCGAAGGATAGCAACTCTAGCTTGCGTGGTCATGATGTCCCAAATTTACTTTCCGCGATTTACCCGCGGGTTGATAGCCATCGTCATCAATATGCGGGTTGTAGGCGCATGACATCGAAGAGATCACGTTGCTTGATCTGGGCGGCATAGGCCTGTTTGCGGCGTTGCCACGTCTCGTAGATGCCCTTCCACCGACTGAAGTCAGCTCTCGTCTCATCATACTCATCGTAGCGCGCCAACCGGCCCGACATCAACGCCGAGTGGAAGTCTTCGCTCAAAATGCCGTACTTCTCCTCATAGAGCGTCAAGCGTCGCTCAAGCAACTTCATTTCGACGACCAATTCATGGGTTTCCACGATCTACCTCCAGGCCGCACCTTCAGATGGCGACGGCGACCGCCGCGGGTTGCGCATCGGGCTGGGCCTGCCACTCGATGCCATCGGCTGCCAGAACCGGCTTCAGCGCGGCGATGGCGCACTCGATCATCTTCTCATCCGGTTCGCGCGTCGTGAGGCGTTGGAGCGTCAGGCCGGGCGCGATCAGGACGCGCACCCAGGGCCGATCCACCCGGGCGGCGGTGAAACGCATGAACTCGTAGGCGATGGCCGCCACGACCGGGATGAGCACCAGCCGCGAGGCCAGCCGCAGGAACAGGTTGTCGAAATGGAACGGCGCAAAGACCACCACCGAGATGATCATCACCGTCAGGAGGAAACTGGTGCCGCAGCGCGTGTGGGATGTGGTAAACCGCGCGACCGTCTGCGGGGTCAACGGCTGACCCGCCTCGTAGGCATTGATCGTCTTGTGCTCGGCCCCATGATAGGCGAACACCCGCCGGATATCGGGCATGAAACTGATGGCCCACAGATAGAGCATGAACACCGCCAGACGGATGATGCCCTCCACCACGCTTACGCCCACCCCGCCCAATCCGGCCGGCGTCAGCCACTTGGCCGCGGCCGTCGGCAGGAGGAAAAAGAGGCCGATGGCAATCAGCAGCGAGGTGGCGATCGTCGTCCACGCCACCGGCCCGCTGAACTTGATATCCTCGGCGCCCTCCTCCTTGATCGCCACATCGGCCGACCAGAGCAGCGCGCGCATCCCCAATCCCAGGGCATCCCAGAGCATACGGAGGCCGCGCACGAACGGCCACTGTCCCCACTTCTGCGTGTAAATGGCCGCGGTCAGCGGCTCCTCATGCACCACGATCTGACCATCCGGCGCCCGGACCGCCACCGCCATGCGTTTCCGTCCGCGCATCATTACGCCTTCAATAACTGCCTGCCCACCATAGTAGAATTTAGCCAACGTCCTGCCTCTCTCATCTTTCCGATTGTGACAGCATTGTACACGACGACCGCGCCCGTGTCAAAGGTCAGTTACGCTCAATCCGCAGTCACTACCCGCTCCAACGCCGCGAGCAGATGGGGTAGATCAGCCGTAACAACCTCCCAAACGATCTCTTCGTCTACGCCCAGGTAATCGTGTACAATCCGATTACGCATCCCGATGATCTCGCGCCAGGGTATCTCAGGCCCTCATCCGTGTCGTATTCATCCTCATTGAGGTCAATGACCCTGAGATAGGCTTTGCGGGCCATATCCAACATATGACCGAGATAGAGCAGGTCATCCGACTGCATATTGAACCACCGCTTCTCGCATAATCTGATCTCGGACTCGCCGGTTGAGGAACTTTGGGGTCACGAGATCAACCTCTCGTCCGCCCAGAAGTGCAGCAAGCTCGTCCTGCATACGAATCAACGCCAGACCCGGCACATGTCCAGGCTCAAACTCAACGAGCACATCCACATCGCTGTTAGGCCCGAAGGTTTCCCTAATAATCGAGCCGAACAACGAGAGCTTCTGAATGTGATTGCGTTTACAAAACTCGGCCAGTTGAACTCGTGGAATTTGAATGTCAGATGTAAGCATATCAGCCGATCTCCTTCTCTATTCTACATCTACCGAATCAGGCTCATCGCTTTCCGATTCCAACCCCAGGCAGATCAGATAGCCGCGTGCCCGCTCCACGCGGGGGTAGCGGCTGACCAGCTTCCAGAAGCGCGGGCCGTGGTTCGCTTCCCGCAGGTGCGCCAACTCATGCACGATGATATAGTCGCGCACCCACGCCGGCATGGTCGCCACGCGGTGCGAGATGCGGATGACACCGGTGGCCGGCGTGCAACTGCCGAAACGCTGCTGCTGATTGGTCACGTAGCGGATTTCGGTCCAGCGCAGCCGGCTCTCGAAATACTGCCGGTTCAGCTCGGCCGCGCGCCGGGCCAGCACGACATCGTCGGCGGTCTCCTTGCGCTCGGCATGACGCAACACGCGCGCCTTGAGGTTCTCGATGATCGGCGCCAGCTCGGCATCGGTGGCCGCGGCCGGGGCCAGGATCTCCAACACCGCGCCGCCCTCCACCAGGCGGGCCGAGATGGTCCGCCGGCGCCGGTCGCTGCGCACGATACGAATCTGGGGGTCTTGTGTCATGCGACGATGATACCATCAATGTCGGGCATTCCCAAACTCCCCGGCGCACATCTACCTTTTGGGCAGAGGGCGACGTTGTGATAGACTGACATCTATGTGTAGATTCAAGCATCTTGCGAGGCAAAGATGGTGATCGAGACGATGAACCGCATCGCGCGCTTCTTCGATGCGGAGTACGCCGACTACATGGAAGACCTGCCGGCGCTCCAGGCGTATGCGCAGCGGACCGATGGGCCGCTGCTGGAACTCGGCTGCGGTACCGGGCGTCTATTAGTCCCGCTGGCACGCGCCGGCTACGCGGTCACGGGCGTAGATCTCAGCCCGGAGATGCTGACGATCGCACGCGAAAAGCAGGTCGCGGCCGACCTGGGCGAGCGCGTGACCCTAATCGAGGGGGACTATGCGACGGCCGCGTTGGGCGGGCCATACCGCCTCGCCTTCTGCGTGATGAACACCTTCCTGCACCTGATCACCATCGAGGAACAGGTGGCGGCGCTGCGCCATTGGCGGCAACATTTGGCCCCACGCGGCCTGCTCGTGCTCGATCTCTTCCACCCGGATCACCGGCAGTTGGCCGAGTTGGACGGCCGCCTGGTGTGGGACAAGACGTGGCACGATCCCGCGTCCGGCGCGACGGTGATGAAGTTCGTCACCTGCACGGGCGACCCGGCCCGCCAAATCTTGCACGTGACAATGATCTATGACGAAACCGCACCGGATGGCGCATTACGGCGCACTACGGGATCGTATGATATTCACTATATGGGGCGGTTCGAGGCCGAGCTGCTGCTCGAACGGGCCGGGTACGTGCTCGAAGCCGTCTACGGCGGGTGGGACCTGTCGCCGTTCGAGGGGAATTGCGACCGCCTGATCCTGGTCGCGCGGCGTCGCGGATAGCGTGCGACCGCAACTATTTTGATGGAGACTGACTCGCAATGCAAAGGCTGAAGATATTCGTACTGATCCTGATGGTGGCTGTGTCGGCCCTGGGGGTGGGCGGCTGCCAGAAGCAAGAGACCGGCGGCGCCAAGAAGCAGATCATGCCCCTCGTGGGCAGCCCCGCATCGCCGCTGCCCACGCCGAACACGCAGACCTCGCCGCTGAAGAAGTGAGGTTCTGTTCTGCCGCCGTCAGCGCCCCACAGATCGAAGATAACACCGACAGATTCCGAAATCCGTATCAGGCGGCATCCGTGTTCCTTTCCATCCGTGAGACACCTGATCGTGTGATACTTCTGGTTCGGGCCGATCTCCGACCGGGCCGAACCAGAAAGCATCAGCTTCAGGAGGGCGGCGGGGTCGCGGTCGGCGTCCCGGTCGCCGATAGCGGAGTCGCGGTTGGCGTTGCCTGCGGCGCCGAGCCGGGCGTCGGGGTGTGCGCCGGCGCATCCCCGGCCGCTGGGGTCGGGGTGAAGGTTGGCGGCGGTGTCGGCGCCGGCGGACAGCCGCCCGCCGCGTCACTGATGTTGAGCGTCGCCAGCAAGCGCTCGGTGAACAACTGCGCCTTCTTGGCCGCAATCCCCCCGTGGTCGGCGATCACAAGCACCCAGGCGCCTTCGGGCGTGATGTAATACTCCATCACGTCGGCGCCCAGCACGGTCCCATGCACGTTCTCCGGCTTGAGCGCCGCGCCGAAGCCGGCCAGCTTGACGATGTCCAACAGGCCGAGGTCGGTGGTGAACATGTCAGCGAACGCCCGCCACAGCTCCGGGATGCGCGGGAGGATGTCCACCTGCAATGCCCGGTCGCGGATCGCCCAGATCAACTGCTGCTGCCGCTGGGCGCGGCCGAAATCGGTCGTCGCATAACGGTAGGTGGCGAACTTCTTGGCCGATTCGCCGTCCAGCAGCACCGCCCCGGCCGGTAAGCTCCAGTCCAGCACGCCGTTCGGCGATGAATCGTTCGGGGTACGCTCGTAGAGGGGGCAATCCAGGACGACCGTGACGCCGCCAAGCGTGTCCACCAGGCGCACCAGCCCCTCCATCTTGATGCGCACATAATGGCGCGTCGGGATGCCCAATGTCTCGCTGATCACCCGGCGCAGCAAGGCCTGCCCGCCGCCCGCATAGCCGGCTGTCTCACCGATGAAATCGGCCTGGTTGATCCGCCCCAGACCATAGCCGGGGATCTCCACGTAGAGATCGCGCGGGATGCTGACGATCCCGACCCGGCTTGCCGGCGCGTCCACGGCGATCACCATGATCGTGTCGGTACGCCAGTCCGCGCCGCCGGGGCGATAATCCACCCCCATCACCAGGAGATTATCCGTTTGGTCGAGCGGCGACGGCGGCCAGACCGGCGTCGCCTGCGGGGCCGGGAGGGTGGTCGTGGGCGCGGGCACGCTGGGCCGGATCAACACGACGGCCGGCGCGGCAGTCCTGGTCGGCGCGGCCGGCGTCTGGACGCGGGTCGGCGGCGGCGTGGCAGGGCTGCCCGGCGTGTCGGTCGCCACGGGTGTCATCGGGGGCGCGGAAGGGGTCGGCAAGAGCGTCTCCACCGGCGCGACCTCCGGCGTCTCCGTCGGCGCAAGCGGCCCGCTGACGCAGCCGGCCAACGCGAGGAGGAAGACGAACGAGAAGATCGCCCGGAGAATGGCCGTCGGGGTGTCATTGCGAGGCCCGTCGTTTGGGCCGAAGCAATCCCCTGCATCAAGAGAGATTGCTTCGTCGCAAAGGACGCTCCTCGCAATGACGTTTTCACCCGCGGTGGCCGTGGCGCCACGCCCGGTACCAGCAACTGCCCTAAAAAAAGCTACGCTTCTCAATTCCAAACCAGACTTTCGCGCGGCGCTACGCCTTGTAGCCGATCATTCGCAGGAAGCCGTGACGCCAGGCCACCCCGTCGGCGTCCTCGATGCCCTGCGTGTGGGCGCCGTCAATCACGCCCAGGAGGCCACGGCCCTGCGCGGTCTCGGCCAGGATCACCTGCACCGGATTCGCCGTGGCGCAGAAGATGCTGGCGACCTCGGGCACGGCCTTGATCGCGTTGAGGATGTTGACCGGATACGCGTCGCGCAGGAAGAGGATGAACGTGTGGCCCGCGCCCAACGCCAACGCGTTGCGCTCGGCCAGCGCCTTCAACGCGTCATCGCTGCCGCTCGAACGCACG
>CAZYHE010000159.1:0-8747 GCA_964647225.1 uncultured Anaerolineales bacterium | reverse complement strand
ATGGTACGAATTACACGAATGCTTGACCCCAGCCGCCCCTGATGGGCCTCACGCAATCGTGTCAAAGCAAAAGCATCCTGCGCGGCGGCCCAGGGGGTAGCGGACAGGAGTCGAAGGATGCAACGTCTGTACCCCAGGTTGTATCCTTCGACTCCGCTTCGTTCAGGGTGCTTCGTGCGCCAGGAGCTGTTACTGCTTCGGCGCCGTGATCTCCGGGGCGCAGTCCGCGGGGCTGAGTTCCTTCACCAGCTTGACCGTGGGCTTGCCGGCCGCGTCTGCGATGACTTCAGCGGTGTACATCGGCTGCAAGGCATGGTGATCTTCCTTGCGGAAGGTGAACTTGCCCTTCGGCGCGTCCCAGCTCATGCCTTCCATCACCGGGATCATCTTCTCAGCATCGGTGTCGCCGTTGGTCTTCTCCAGGGCTAACACGAGCGCCTGGGCCGCCGCAAAACTGGTATCGGTGAAGAGGTCGGGCGGAGCGTTGAACTTCTTCTGATGCTCGGCCACCAAGTAGTCGTTCACGGCGTTCTTGGGGAAGGTGTAGTGGTACTTGATCAACCCCTTGTTGCCGATCAGGCCAGGGGAGGCCGCCAGCGAAGCGTTGTCGGGCACGCCCGTCGTCAGCTTCATCTTCTTCAGCACGCCCTGCTCCTGCAATTGGTTGAACAGCGGCGTGGCGCCGGCCCAGGCCACGAAAAGCACATCGGCCTTGCTGTCAAGCGCCTTCTGGAAGTAGGGCGTGAAGTCAGTGGTGGCGATCGGGGCGTAGATGTCGGCGACGAACTTGCCGCCGTTCGCTTCGACGATCTGCTTCCAAACCTTGATCTGATCCTGCCCCCAGACCATGTCAGGCGCCAGGCCGGCGAAGGTCTTGCCCAGATCACCGACCGCGAACTTGGCGCCCGCCAGGGCGTCGTTGGAGGCGCTGGAGGCGGTGCGGAAGATGTATCTGTTGAAGCTGGCGCCGGTGATCGCATCGGCGGCAGCCGGCGTGACCAGGAAGATCTTCTTGTATTCCTTGGCGACGGCGGCGACCGCGAGGGCGACGGAGCTGTTCGGCGTGCCGACCAGGATTTCGACGCCGTCCTTCTCGATCAGCTCGCGCGCGCGCTGCGTGCCGATGTCGGGCTTGGATTCGGTGTCCTTGACGATGATCTGGATCTCGCGGCCGGCCACTTTGTTCGTGCCCTTCGTCTGATAGGCCAGGCCCAATTCAAAGCCGCGTTGCAGCATCAGGCCATAAGCGGTGTAGCCGGCGCCCACATCGGAGAGGATGCCGATCTTCAGTGGCTTGCCGGCGGCCGGTTCGGGGGCCTTGGTTGGTTCGGGCGCTTTGGTTGCGGGCGCGGCGGCCGGGGCCGTGGTCGGCTCCGCCTTGGCGGCCGGCGCAGGCGCCGGGGCGGGTTGAGCGCAGGCGCTCAGCATGAAGCTGAGCACCAGCACGATGGAAAGGATCCGGTACAGGCGTTTCATAGCGCTTCTCCTTCTGTGGTTTGGATGATAAGCGGATAACAACGATATGCAGCAAGATATCGGCTCAATGGATGATGGCGCATCACCTCCTGTCTCTGAGACACGTTCGCGCGAGCAGGGAGTCTGCAATAGATTATATCACACAACCTGCATCCAAACTACGCGGCGCGAAAGGCCAGGAACGTCTTGCGTTGATCGCCTTCCCCGCGCTTGTCCTGAGCGCTGTCGAAAGAGTCGAGATACTCAACGGCCAGCGGCGTGCCGATCCAGCGCGCATGGGGGTTCCGGGCATCCAGGCCGAGGATGCGCGCGCTGATCTGCGGGCCTTCGTCCAGCGCCACGATGCCTGTGACGTAAGGGTTGTCACGGGTGTAGCCCTCCGCGAGCATGGCGCTTGGTCCGACGTAGATCACCGTGAACGCGGCCAGCTTGCCGCCACCCGTCAGCGCCACCCACTCCAGCCCGGCCCGGCGGCAGGTGGGGCAGAGCGCCCGCGGGGGCACGAAGAGGGCATCGCATTGGGGGCAGCGCGCGGCCATCAGCTTGTGTTCGCCGAGAATCTGGTTGAACGATGCGGCCGTGAAGGGGCGAGCAGTTGGTTCGGACATGATTTACCTCCGGGTGGGTGTGGGTAGATTGGTAGGTTGGTAGATTGGTGGTCCCAGCTTCCTAATCTACCAGTTTCCCAATCTACCAGTGTACCAGTCTACCGTCTCTCGAACACATGCACCACACACGTATTCCCCGTCGCGCCGACGTTGTGGCTGAGCGCGAGAGATGCATCGGTCGTCACCTGCCGCGGTCCGGCCTGGCCGCGCATCTGTTTGAAGATTTCGACGGCCTGGGCCACGCCCGATGCGCCGACCGGGTGCCCTTTGGATTTGAGGCCGCCGGAGGTGTTGATGGGCCGGGCGCCGTCGCGCGCGGTGACGCCGTCTTCGGCCATCTTGTAGCCGGCGCCCGGCGGGAAGAAGCCCAAATCTTCGCTGGCGACGATCTCGGCGATGGTGAAACAGTCATGCACTTCCGCGATGCGGATGTCGCGCGCCGTGATCCCGGCCTGCTCGTAGGCCATCTGCGCCGCCGCACGGGCCGCAGGCAGCGTGGTCAAATCGGCGCGGCTGTGAAGTGGGACATCCGAGGCCTGCCCCGCGCCGATGATGTACACCGGATCGTCGGTGAAGTCCCGCGCGCGGTCGGCCGGCACCAGCAGCGCGCAGGCGGCCCCATCGGTGATCGGTGAGCAATCGAAGAGGCGCAACGGCCAGGCGATCAACGGGTTCGCGGCGTCATCGTGGAGAAAGTCCCACTGGTCGCGCCACGCCGGCGCCGGCCGGCCCTTCTTCACCGCGGCCTGGATCCGGTTCTGCATCCACGCGGGGATGGTGACGCCGAACTGCGCCTTCGGGTTGAGCGCGCCGTTGGCGTGGTTCTTGATGGCGACGTTCATCAAGTGCTCCGGGGTCATGCCGTATTTGTGCATGTAGGCGGTGGCAATCGCGGCGTAGAAGCCCGGGAAGGTGAAGCCGGCCGGAATCTCGTACAGGATGTCGGCGGCCGAGCCGAGCGTGTCGGTGACCTGGGCAGTGGGCAGCTTCGTCATGGATTCCACGCCGCCGACGAGTACCACGTCGCACATGCCCGATGCGACGGCCATCACGCCCTGGCGCAATGCGGCGCCGCCGCTGGCGCAGGCGGCTTCGATGCGCACCGCCGGGCGGGGCGTCAAGCCGACGGCATCGGCCATGATGGGCGCGATGTGGCCCTGCCCCTCGAACAGGTCGCTCGAGTAGTTGCCCACGTAGATCGTTTCGATCAGATCAGGATCGAGGCCCCGATCCACAGATTCCCGCATCTCCTGGAAGGCCTCGACGAACAAATCGCGGCTGGTCTTGTCGGGAAATGCGCCGAATTTCGACATCCCGACACCGACCAATGCCACCCCACGGCCCAACTTGCGAACGGGCATGGTCACCTCCTTGTGATAACGTTGTTGTGGATTGGGAAGGGGCGCTCAAACTCTGGTCAGCCCCGTCGCTACCTTGAGCGCCTCTTCGACGCGTTGCATCGTCGTCTCGCTCACTTTGCCGTAGCGCCCGACCAGGCGTTCTTTGTCCACCGAGCGTAGTTGCAACAGCATCACCTTGGAGCGGACGGACAGGCCGCCATCGGGCGGCTCGACCAGAGCCTCGAACGGGAAGATGCGATCCGTTTTCTGGCTGGTGATCGCCGCAATCAAGATGACGGGCGAGCGTTCGTTGATCAGATCCGGCGAGAGGACGAGCGCCGGACGTTCCCCGGCCTGCTCCGAGCCGACCACCGGGTCGAGGCGCACTCGCACGATTTCACCACGGCGGGGGTTAGGCAGTAAGGCCACGCTGCACCTCTTCCTCCAGCGCGTGATATTCCCGCTCGGTGGCCAGGTAGATGTCGGCCATCGCCTCGCAACCCGCGATGATCTCGCTGCGCAAGCGTTCACGGCGCTGCCGCTCCAGCCATTCGTGCAGCAGCGCGCCGATGGTTGCGCTGCGCTGCCTGGGCGCCACGGCCGCTTCGAATTGCGCCAGCGTGTCGCGCGGCAGCACGTAGGTGCGTTTTGCAAGCGTCATTCTGGTCTCCTTGCCATACGAAGGCTATGGCAATTCTACCATACGACCGTTCGTTCGTCCAAAGCGCCGCCCTTGAATCAGGTATTCCGTCAGGGCATTCGCAGCGCGACGCCGGCGTAATTGTAGCCGACGCCCGACCCCACCAACGCCACCAGATCGCCCGACTTGATCTTGCCCTTCTCGATAGCGTCATCCAGGCACATCGGGATGCACGCCGACCCCATGTAGCCCCACTCCTCCATGATCCAGTGCGTCTTGCTGATGGGCAGACCCAGGTCGTCCATCACGAGCTTGATGGACGGCAGCCGCACCTGGGTGAAGATGATCTGATCGAGGTCGGCCAGGGCGAAGCCGCCGCGCTCGGCCAGGGCGTGGGCGATCTTGGGCCAGTTGATGTGATTGATGTCGGGCGGATAGGGCTTGACCAGGCGCACGTTGGTGCGACCGGCCGCCACCGACTCGACGCTGGCCGGCTCGGCTGTGCCGCCGGAGAAGATGCCCCAGTGCCCGGCATAAGCGCCGTCCGCCAGAAACGCGGAGCTGATGAAACCGGGCTTGTCATCGGCCGCGAGCACCGCGGCCCCCGCGCCGTCGCCGTAGAAAAATGAAGCCACGTCGGCGGGATCGGCCAGCTTGCTCATCATGTAGACACCGATCACCAGGACATACTTCATCCACGGGTTGGTCGCCAGCAGCCCGGCGGCCGAGGCTACGCCGGTGGGGAAGGAGGCGCACGCGCAGCCGATGTCGTAGGTTCCGGCGTTGATCGCGCCCAGCTTGTGCTGCGTCACCGTCGCGGTGGCCGGCGTGACGTAGTCGGGCGTGTCGGTGCCCAGCAGGATCATGTCTATCTGTTCGGGCCGGATCCCGGCTGCCTTCAACGCCTGCTGGCCGGCCCGCACGGCCAGGTCTGACGCGGCCCACGCGCGCGGCGCATACCAGCGCCGCTTGATGCCGCTGCTGGCACAGAACTTGTCCACGACCTCGGCCAGCGCCGGGTTGACCTTGCCAACGCGCGCCTTCAGGTCGTCGTTGGTCACTTCGATCTCCGGCAGATACCGGCCGGTGCCGATGATGGTGGCATAACGGATCATTCTTTTCTCCGTAGATAGCTTGACAAAGATATATACCTATCGTAGAATCATCGTTGCCCATTGATACTCTGGCCCTGTGGAGGCGACGCCGTGACCATCAGAACGAATTTCAGTACACAACTCTCCGACTTGGCTGCTCTCAAGCGCGTGGCCGCCCGTGCCGGTTTTCTGCAAACACGCGGGCCTGGCAAGGGACAAGGCTCGATCCGCCGCTTACTGGAGGCCATCGCCGCGGGCGAGGTCAATCTCAACTGGGGCGCGGCCCCCAGTCATGCCGGGCCAACTTCGCTGATCGAAACCCAACGCCTGCTGCTCGCTGATGGCCTGATTTCCGAAGTCCGCGTTCCAGACCTGAGCCGGCTGTCGCCCTTCGAGCCGGTGCCGGTGGAAGGCCAGCCGATCTCCCAGATGCTGCTGGAAGAGCGGCGCTGAACATGACATCGTACTTCTTCGATTCCAGTGCGCTCGTCAAGCGCTACGTTCTGGAAACAGGCAGCGCGTGGGTCAATAGCCTGGTGCTGTCCGGGGCGGCCTGCTATATCGCCCGCCTCACACGTGCCGAGGTCAGTGCGGCCATCGTGCGACGTGCGCCCCTGCCAGGCCCAACCGCCTGGAATCCGTCTGAGCTTCTGGCGCGCTTCGATGCTGACTGCGCGGCTGTCTATCTGCTCCTCAGCATCACCGACGCTGCCACTGAGGATGCCGCGCAGTTGGCCAGGATGCATCGGCTGCGTGGGGGTGACGCTGTGCAACTGGCCGTCGCCGTGGCGGCAGCCCGCCGCATTGATGGCCTGGTCTTTATCTCGGCTGACAGCGCATTGAACGCGGCAGCGCAGACTGCGGGCCTCCGGGTCGCTGACCCAAATGAGCATTGATCGCTCCGATCACCGGCTCGGGGCACGCTTTGCGTCAGCCAACGCGGGTGCGAACCCCGGCGCCACCAAGCGCGGCACAATCCCCAGCCGCTCCACCTCGTCCCGCAGCCAGGCGCGGAAGTCGGGGTGGGCGATTTTGATCAGCGCCTCGGTGCGCGCCCGCACCGAGCGGCCCTTCAACTCAGCGATGCCGAACTCGGTGACGACCGTGTCCACATCCTGGCTCGGGATCGTCACCCCGGCGCCCTGGGCCAGCATGGGCACGATGGTGGAGATCGTGCCGTTCTTGGCCGTCGAGCGCAGGGCGATGATCCCGCGGCCGCCCGGCGACATCTGCGCGCCGCGATGGGTGTCGAGCTGGCCGCCCGTGCCGCTGAAGTGCCGCGGGCCGATGCTCTGCGAGCAGACCTGGCCGCAGCAGTCCACCTGGAGCGCCGTGTTCACGCTGACCATCTTGTGGTTCTGGCCGATCACGTAGGGATCGTTGGTGATCCGGCCCGGCTGCATCTCGACCGCCAGGTTCTTGTCCAGGAAGCGGTAGAGTTTCTGTGTGCCCAGGGCGAACGCGCCGACCATCTTCCCCTTCCAAAGCGTCTTCTTGCGCCCGGTGATGACGCCCGCCTCGTAAAGATCCACCATGCCGCTGGTGAACATCTCGGTGTGGATGCCCAGATCGCGGCGATCCATCAGGAAGGCGGTGATGGCGTTGGGGATGCCGCCGATGCCGAGCTGAATCGTCGAGCCATCCGCGATCAGGTCGGCAATGTAGCCGCCGATGGCCTGCTCCCACTCGGACGGGGGCGCGCTGGGCAGCTCGAAAAGCGGGACGTGGTGCTCGACGACGTGATCCACCTCAGAGATGTGGATTTGGGTGTCGCCGAGGGTCCACGGCATCTGCTCGTTGAGCTCCAGCACGACCAGGTCGGCGGCGGCCATCAGTTGGCGCTCGATCACCAGCGAGAGGGAGAGCGACATGTAGCCGCGGGCGTCGGGCGGCGTCGCCGTGCCCCAAAAGACGTTGACGTGGTTGCCCGTCGCATGGAGCTTGTCGCTGGC
This sequence comes from uncultured Anaerolineales bacterium, assembly GCA_964647225.1. Taxonomy (GTDB): domain Bacteria; phylum Chloroflexota; class Anaerolineae; order CG2-30-64-16; family CG2-30-64-16; genus CAZYHE01. Next base: position 1,637 of record CAZYHE010000159.1, on the reverse strand, counting down.
GGCCCGGTGCAGGTTGTTGGGGATGTACGACACGCGGCCTTGCCCGTGCGCCTCGCGGTCGGGCGCACCGTAGAACCAGTTCTCCACGAAGAAGTGGCCGGCCATCTCCGGTTTCAAGATGCAATCATATTGCCGCAGCGGCAGGCACACCCAGATCGTCACATCTTCCAGGCGGTCGCGATGCCGGCCCAACTCGCTCAGCAGGCCATTCGGTTCGGCGGCCGCCATCGCCGTCCCGATGGTTTGGTGCGACTGGACGAGCGAGACAGCTTCGGGGATCGAGAGCCGCTTTTGGCGATAGAGTTCTGTGGCATCCATGACGTCCTCCTCTCAGCCTGCGCCCCATTTGACACACGCCGCGCCCCAGGCGTAGCCGATGCCGGCCGCCACGATCACCATCAGGTCGCCCTCCTTCAGGCGGCCCTGGCGCAGCCCTTCGACGATCGAGAGCATGGCGTCCTGCTGGCCGATGTGGCCGAAGCGTGACAGATAGACTGACTGCTCCTCGCGCAGCCCCAGGCGGCGCAGCATGTCGGCGTGGGCCGATGGTTTCATGTGCAACACGTTCAGATAGCCGATGTCGGCGCGCGTGAAGGGGCGGGTCGCAGACCCGCCCCTACTTTTACGCAGCGCCTCATCAATGCAGTGCAGCCAATTGTCCATCGAGACGGCGTTGAGGCGTTCTTTCATCGCGTCGGGCTGCACCAGATCGAGATAGCATAGCCCTTGCGCCCGCGCGGCGTCGGTGGGAAACTGCACGGTGCCGCTGGCCGGCACCAGGACGTGCTCGCTCATGGCGCCGTCGCTCATCAGGTGGCTGCCGAGCACGTGATTGGACGGCCAGCCCTTGCGCAGCAGCAGCGCGCCGCCGCCCGCAGCCAGGTTGAACATGAAGGACGTGCGATGGTTGCGGTAGTTGATCAGGTCGCAGTTGCGGTAGCCGCCGGCGATCAGCACCGTGTTGATCTCGGGATCGGCCAGCATCATATCTTTCGCCATCTTCAGCGCGGCGATGGTCGTGCCGCAACGCATCTGCACATCAATCGCCCAGGCCCGCGTCGCGCCGATCTCCCAGGCCAGCTTGATGCCGGCGGTCCAGAGCAGGTACTCCTTCCACTCCTCGGTGGTGCAGAGCACCAGGTCAATCTCGTCGGGCGGGATGGGGCTGCGCGAGAGGCAATCCTGGGCCGCCCAGACCGCCATCTGGTTGGTGTGATCCTGGGGGCCGGGGATGTGTTTTTGGGTGATGCCGAATTTCTCGCGGATGACCCATTCCTCGATGCCGCTGGCCGTCGCGATATCGGCGGCGGTCATAACCGGCTCGGGGATATAGATGCCAGCGGAGACGACGCCCACCGATGGAAGGGATGGCTCTTCATTGAGACGATCAGCCATGGGATTATTTGCCTCGTTCACGTGTCAGATTGGACTCAATCCAGTTAGCAGACCGTAAGCATAGCACTGCGCAGTTACAGCGGGGTAACAGCGTCAGGTCTCTGGCTCTGCCGCAACCTCGCAGTAGAGTGATACCGTTTCGGCAGACGGCGGGACAGCCAACTCTGTCCGTAGCGTCTCGATGCAGCGCTGATACGCGCGGAAGGCTTGCGGGCGGTTGCCGTGGCGCGCATGGGCAAGCA
>CAZYHE010000158.1:0-8797 GCA_964647225.1 uncultured Anaerolineales bacterium | reverse complement strand
TGAGCGGTCGCGGTTCGCGTCGCCGTTGGTGTCGCGGTTGGTTGTCCGGTCGCGGTTCGCGTCGCAGTTGGTGTCGCGGTCGGTTGGCCTGTCGCCGTCGGCGTGGCCGGTGTGATCGCGCTGGAAGTGTACAAGCGGGCGTTGTACACACCAGCGACCAGCTTCATGCCGGTCGCATCAGATGTCAGCGCCCGCCAATACTGGTTCGCGGCGCCAGCGGGCTGCTCTTCATCCCAGGTCACGCCTGAGTTGGTGGATATGTACAGGCGACCGGGGTAGATGCCCACGGCCAGGATCGAACCCGTCGCGTTCGACGCCACGGTCGTCCACTTCTGACTCCCAGAACCGATCGGCTCACGTTTCGTCCAGTTTGTCCCGAAGTCGGCGGAGGTATATAGCCCACCGCCCTGGGCCCCCATGATTAAATGCGAGCCATCGGCGCTTGACGCCGCCGCATACCATGGCGCATCCGTGTTTCCGGCGGGTTGGCGTTCGCTCCAGGTCTCGCCGAAATCGCTCGACACATACAATCCGCCGTAATAGACCGCCGCGACCAGATGGGCGCCATCGGCATCCGACGCCACGGCCTGCCAGTCCAACTTCTCAGCACCGGCGGGCTGGCGTTCAGTCCAGGTATCGCCCCCATCGCTGGATGTGTAAAGCCGACCAATGTTGGCGACGCCGACGTTAGCGGCGGCGATCAGACGAGAGCCATCGGCATTCGAGGCGACGGACGCCCAGATCACGTCTGCATTGCCGGCGGGCTGGCGTTCAGCCCAGGTGACGCCGCCATCAACCGAGATATAAAGCCGCCCGTTCTCGGCCGCCGCGATCAAATGCGAGCCATCGGCATCTGAAGCCACTGTGAACCACTGCTTGAGCGCACCGTCGCCGGGCCAACGTTCGGCCCAACTAACGCCCCCATCCTGAGAGAGATACAAATGGCCGCCATGCACCGCCGCGATCAGATGCGAGCCATCGGCGTCGGAAGCTACGGCATTCCATTTCTGGTCCACATCACCGGTCGGCCGCAACTCCGTCCAGGTTGCGGCGGCGTGTGTCACAGCGATCGCGGCGACCGCCAGGATCGCCGCGACACTGAGCACAGTTCGTGCTCGCATGGCGTTCCTCCTTTCACAATGACTACTCCTTGACAAACGTCAGGCGACCGACGCCCGACAACGCACCGTTCAGTCGCTTGCTGTCGCTGCTCAACGTACCATTGAAGGTGCGAACCGGCGCGCCGGGCATCTCCGCGCTGATCTTGAGCGATACTGCGCCCGTATTCACGTTGACCGTGCCGCTGACCTTCGCCGTCTCCGGCGTGCCGCCCGTCCACACGGCATAGCTGCCCGTTACATTGCAGACCGGCCCGCGACACCCGATCGCTTCGGCCAACTGCATGGAATACTTGCCCGCGGCCCACTGACCGCTGATCTGATGACGCACGGCGACCGTCGGCGGCGGCTGCGTCACCGTGATCGTGACCTGCGCCGTCTTCACCGTGCCGTGGCAGATCGCGCGCAGGGTATAGGTGGTCGTCTGCGCCGGCGCAACGCTGTGCGCGCCCGGCGTCGTCACCACGCCGATGCCGACCAGTTCCACCCGCTCGACGTTGTTCACTTTGCCCCAACGCAGCATCACCGATTCCCCGCGATTGATCTTGGCGCGATCGGCCGTGAAGGAGGTGATGATCGGGACGCACGGCGTTGGGGTAGGCGCAACGGTCGGTGTGACGACGGTTGCGATCGCCGTCGGCGCGGGCTTCGTCGGCGTGAGGGTGGCGGTGGCCGTCACCACCGCCGTCGCGACGGCAGTGGGCGAGACTGTGATCGCACGCGTGGCCGTGATCGCCGGTGCAGCCGTGGGCGCCGGCGCACGGGTGGGCGCGGCCGCGGTCGTCACGACGAGCAGAATCGCGGCCGGCGCGCTCGTCACGTTGGCGGTGTTGATGGCCCGGACGCTGATCGTGTGCTCGCCGGCGCCTTCGGCCGTCCACGGCTGCACCACGTTGAACGATTTCTGTGGGCCAGGCGCTTCGCTGGTCTTGACCACCTTACCATCCACCAGCAACTCGACTCGCACGATCCCGGCGGCGTCGGCGGCGGTGGACTCGATCAGGACGCTCTGCCCGGCCGCGACTTCGGTGTGGCTGGGCGGCTCGTCAATCCGGATGCTGAGCACGGCCGGTTGGGACGCCGGCGCGGCACAGGCCGCCAGCGTCAGAATCAACAGGGCGAGGACAGTGCAACGCACGAAAGTGTTCATAGGTAGCTCTCTTTCGCCCGCCTGTCGCGCAAGATGGCATCTTGCGCGACAGGCGGGCTGTTTTCAGGACATTCAGATGCCCCACTCTGCTACTTGGCGATCTCGTACCAGATTTCCGCGATAAAGCCTTGCGCATCCGCTTTGAAGACCTGCTTGACGATCTCGGCTGCGCCCGCCTTGCAGCGCCACTCGTAGACCGTGGCGCGGCCGGCTGCTGCCGCGGGCACGACTTCGGCGTTCGGGTTCGCCTTGCAGTAGTCCGCGATGGCCGCGCTCGGCGTCTTGTTGGCGTCGGCCTTTTCACCGCACGGCAGGTTCGCGCCGACGAAGCACGCCTTCACCTTCCCCTCGGCGCAGCGCCAGCTCGTCCCATCCACGAACGGTTGGTTGGCCGCGTCCACCTTTGCGCCGGTCGCCTTGCGGATCCCCTGGACGATCGCATCCGGCGTCTTCGGGCCGGTGTAGCGCGCATCGGGCTTGTCCAGCGTGCCGGCCGCCGCGCAATAGGCGAACGGATCGGCGAACGACGCGGCCGCCTTGCTCTGGCCGGGTTTGCACTCCCCGCGCATGAAGGCCCACTCCTCGCACTCGCTGCCGTCGGCGAACTTGCAGATGCCGACCTCGCCCTTCTCCCCCTTGCGGATTTCGAGCTTCCCGCCCTGCTTGACGCAGTTTTCAGATGCGGGGTTGGCGATGCCCTGTCCCACCGGTTGCTGCGCCGGCGGCGGCACACACGCGGCCACGAGCAGCAGCGCCGTGACCAAGACACAGAAGACCATGATCGAACGTTTCATTTCCCATTCCTCCGTTTGGTAGTTTACCTGAAATCCCGAGACCCTAAAGGTCTGCGAGACCTTTAGGGTCTTCGCGGCTACTGCTTCACAAACGTCAACTGTCCCGCGCCCGAGAGCGTACCGCTCAACTGCCGGCTGTCGGCGCTGAGCGTGCCGTTGAAGGTCTTGGCCGGCGCGCCCGGCATCGCCCGGATGATCGTCAACGAGACCGCGCCGGTGTAGACGTTGACCGAACCGTTGACTTGTCCCTGCTCCGGCGTGCCGCCGGTCCAGTACGAGTATTCGCCCGCCACGCCACAGGTCGGGCCGCCGCAGCCGAGCGCCTCCTGCAACTGCATCGAGTGGTTGCCCGCCGACCACATGCCGCTGATGTTCCGGCGTTGCGGGATCGGTGTGGGCTGCGGGACGGCCGTCGGTTGCGGCTGCGCGACGTTGATCGTCACCTGCGCCTGCCGCGAATTACCGCCGCAATACGCGACCAGGGTGAAGGTGGTGGTCTGGTTTGGCGCGACGGTTCGTTCACCTGGGGTGCCCACCCCGCCGATGCCGTTGTCAATCTCGACCCGCTCGGCGTTGTCCACCTTGCCCCAGCGCAGCACCGTGGACTCGCCCTGGTTGAGCGTCGTGCGGTCGGCGCCGAACGCGGAGATGACCGGGATGCAGGGCACAGGCGTCGGCGCGGCGGTCACGATGCTGACCGACAGGGCCGGGCCGAAGAACGCACCCTGTGCGGTGCGCAGTTGCCAGCGGCCGCCGTGGCCGCCCGGCGCGGCCGGTGCGGTCATGCCGACCGCCAGCGCCGCGATGCCGCCCGGCGCGGTCTCGGGCACCGCGATGGCCGCCACGCTGGTCATCCGCTCGCCGTCCACCACGACGAGTTGGAAGCCGCCGGTCCACGGACAGTTGCCATCATTGCGCACCCGCCAGATCTTCGTGAAGGCCGCGCCCGGCAGGAAGACCGTGCCATCCGGGATCGTCTCACCGACGAAGGTGGCGATGTAACGACAGGGAACCGCCGTCGGCGGCGCGGCGGCGGGCGGCCCGGCCGTCGGCGCGACCGTGGCCGTGACGGCCTGCGTCGGCGCGGGGCCGGCGGTCGCCGTGCGCGCCGGCGCGGTCGTCGGCCCGGCGGGGGGTGTGGCCGTCGCACCCGATGCGCCGGCCACGATCAGCGTAATCGCGGCCGGCTCGCTGCCCACGCCGTCGCGGGTGAAGTAGCGCACGCTGAGCACGTGGCTGCCCGACCCTTCGGCTTTCCACGGCAAGACGGCGCTGAACGCGGGCTGCGGGCCGGGCGCTTCCGCGCTGTTCACCACTTTGCCATCCACCAGCAGCTCCATGCGGGCGATCCCGCGGCCATCGCTGGCCGTCGCCTGCACGGTGACAGACTGCCCGGCTGCCACTTCGGTGTTGCTGGGCGGATTGTCAATCCGCAGGGTGTGCGCGACAGGCGCCGGCGCAGGCGCCGGTGTGGGCGCGCAGGCCGCCAATACCAGCGCGATGATCACGAGAACGATCCAGCCGAAATGCTTCGAGACTTTCATCAGATGAACCTCCTAACACAAACTACTTCTGGGCCGCAATCTGCTTCAACATGGCTGTATCTGCAGAGGCGGCATACATCGGCACAAACTCGATGGGCACGGTCGCTTCCGCTTTGTCCAGCAGCGCCTTTAGCTCCGGCTTGACCGGCATATACTTGGCAAAGAACGCGGCTGCAGCGTCGGCGTCGCCCGCCCCCTCGATGGCGATCAGCGTGGCGGTCAGATCCTTCACCGCCGCCGTCATGCGCTGCTCGTCCAGGGTAAAGCGGCTCGTAGCCGGGTCATAGCGCAGCGCGTCCCGTTCGATGAAGTAGTTCCACGCGGCCGAGCGGATCATCCCGTAGGGGGACCCGAAGCCGAAGCGGATGGAGCGCAGCGCCTCGGCCAGGTAGCCGGCGTAGTGCGCCGCCAGTGTGCCGCTGATGATCCCCTGCTGCTGCAAATAGGGCACGTTGTAGAGGCCGCCGATGTCGGCCTTGCCTTCTTCGATGGGCGAATAGTACTGGCCCAATGCCTGCCGGACGGTAACTTCCGTGCCGTTCTTCTTCACGGTCCGCGGGCCTAACGTATGGGTCACCTCGTGCAGCAGCACCCAATTGAAGTAGGCTTCAGGATTGATCTGCTGCGCGATCTGCTTTTCGACAATCGCATTCAGCAGTGGGTTGAGCACCAGCGTGCGCCGTGCGTCCAGGTAGTTACCCATCATTACCTTCTTGGCGCCTTTGGCTTCCCACACCTTCGGATCGTTGGGCAAGCTGAAAGCCACCGGCTCCATGACCGCGCGGCCCTGCCCGCTCCGATAGACGTCGTCCGCCAGTTCCAGCGGAGTCATCGTGCCGGTCTGGTCGGGGCGAAACTCAGCCGGCACAGGCAAGCGCGCCTGAAGGGCTGGCACAGTATTCATCAGCGCCGCCAATTTCTGCGCGGCCGGCCGATCCACGATCAGCACGTTGGCCTTGTAGAACGCCTTTTGGCCGGTCAGTTGGTCGTCATACGTTTCGTGCGGGCCGATGCTCACATCCAGGTTGGAATCCAGATCAAGCCAAGCCATATCGGCGTCGAAGTATTGGTCGGTGCGTAGCGCCTGCGCTTGCAGCTTCAGGTAGTTGGTCAGCGACACGTTGCGGCTGAGTTTTGCGGCCGCGTCCAGCAGATCGGCCGCAGGCAGTACATAGGCCGCGTAAGCCTCATGGTAGGGCACAGCCACCAGCCGGTCGCCTTGACGACGCACGACGGTGAACGGATCGAGCAGCGTATCCTTTTGATCGGGATGCGCTATCAGGTAGGCGTCCAGCTCTTTTTGGGTGAGATCCGTGGGATAGACATAGCCGCCGGCTGGCCGCGGCGTGTTGCCCAGGAAAGGCGCAAAGTCGTTGAAACGATCCCAACGGCCGTAGTGGGCATCCAACAGGAAGCGGGTGGCCTTTTCCTGTTCAGTCGTCGCGCCAGCGAGCTTGCGGAAGAGCGCCTCATCCTCCTGGCCCACCTGCTGCCAGTAGGCCGCATCCATGTAGCGGGCGGCCTGGATCAATTTGTCCAGCACGGCGCGTTCCCAATCGGCCAGCCCGCCTAAGAGCGCACTCTGCGACATATCCATCGGCTTCAATGTCGCCGCGCGCGCGATCAGATCCGTGCCGGTTGTTGGAGTCACAGCAGCGGCCGCCGATGGCGCAGCGGCGGCCGTCCCGGCGATCTCGTACCAGATATCTGCGATGAAGCCTTGCGCATCAGCCTTGAACACCTGCTTGGTGATCTCGGCCGCGCCCGCCTTGCAGCGCCACTCGTAGAGCGTAGCGCGGCCCGCCACAACGGCAGGGACGACCTCGGCATTCGGGTTCGCCTTGCAGTAGTCCGCGATGGCCGCGCTCGGCGTCTTGTTGGCGTCGGCCTTTTCACCGCACGGCAGGTTCGCGCCGACGAAGCACGCCTTCACCTTCCCCTCGGCGCAGCGCCAGCTCGTCCCATCCACGAACGGTTGGTTGGCCGCGTCCACCTTTGCGCCGGTCGCCTTGCGGATCCCCTGGACGATCGCATCCGGCGTCTTCGGGCCGGTGTAGCGCGCATCGGGCTTGTCCAGCGTGCCGGCCGCCGCGCAATAGGCGAACGGATCGGCGAACGACGCGGCCGCCTTGCTCTGGCCGGGTTTGCACTCCCCGCGCATGAAGGCCCACTCCTCGCACTCGCTGCCATCGGCAAAGATGCAGTACCCGACCTCGCCCTTTTCGCCCTTGCGGATTTCGAGTTTGCCGCCCTGCTTGATGCAGTTTTCCGAAGCCGGATTAGCGATGCCCTGCCCCACCGGCGGCTGCGCCGGCGGCGGCACACACGCGGCCACGAGCAGCAGCACCGTGACCAGGACACCGAAGACCATGATCGAACGTTTCATTTGCTATTCCTCCGTGTAACCCCCAGACCCTAAAGGTCTCACAGACCTTTAGGGTCTGCGCCGTCGGGTCTGCGCCGCCTACAGTGGCGGTCAATGCTTCAACAGCAGCGGCAAGAACTGGCGCCACGCGCAATGCGTGGAGGAAGCCAGCGCCACGATGTTGTCGCTCCAGTCTGCCTCGCCGTTGACCGCTTCGGCAGTCACGTACAGCCCGCAGCCGAGCGGCCCCGGCAGATCGGCGCGCACCTGTGCGCTTCCGCCAGGGGCCAGGCTGGCAACCGTGCGGCTCACCATCTCCGTCCCGCCGAGCAGCGGCCAGTCGTGGTGGAACGCAATCGTGATCAGCCCGGCCGCAGCGCCCCGGTTGAAGACCGTCACTGTGACGGGAACCGCGGTTCCGGCCAGGTTGCCGGCCTGGATGTTGTAGCGATTCAGCGCCAGGTTCGGCCCCCACACCAATTCTGATGCTATCTGGTTGTTGGCGATGTTCACCTCCTCGAAATCGGTATCGTTGGCGACGGCCCAGAGCGCGTGACTGCCCATCGGCAGCGCGCCGTGATCCCACGGCGTGAACAGGGTGAAAGCCTCGCCTGCTTGCAGGACCGGCACGGCAAACTGCGCCAGCAGCGTGCCCGTGATAGCCCCCAGTCGCAGGTCGAGGGTCGTGGAGAGCGAGACAGCCGTGCCGACATTACGCACCGCCGCGGCCACGGTCGCCACGTTCAGCAGATCGGGCGAGATGCGCACGTTCTCGAGCGCCAGATCTGGCCCAAAGGCGCGCACACTGGCGTGATTGTCAGCCCCGTTGCTCTCGCCGGCCTGGTCGGCGGCCTCCGCGACGGCGAACAATGTTTTGATGCCTGTGTTCACCGGCGGCTGGTACGCAACGGCCAGGATCCGGCTTGCGCCGGCGGCCAGCGGCGCAGGACTGGTCACGGTTTCGATCAGAACGCCGCCGGCCGCCGGGTCGCCATCATAGAAGCTGACGGTCACGCCCGCTACCGGCAGGTCACCGGTGGCTGTGACGGCCGCGCGTAGCGTCACAGCGCCCGTCGTGCCTGCGGCAGCGGCCGCTGCATCTGCCGCCACGCGCAGGCCGTCCGGCGGCAGGGTCAGATTGCGGTCGAAGCGATAGCGCAGCACATCGAGGTCCGTCTGCCCCTCGACCTTCACTGTGCCGGGCACACTGCTGCCGTCAGGCAACGTCACGGTAGTCGGCAGCGTTTCGATGGCAGTGGCAGCGTAGGCCAGCCGGAGCTGCCCCGCCGCATCCAGCGCGACCGCCGGCACACGCTCCAGCGCCGGGCCAGCGGTGAGCGGCCGCGGCGCGCCCCACAAGCCATACCGCTGATCGTAATAGGCCGCCCACAGATCGTGCTGGCCGCCCTGGCCGCGCAACACGGCCGCGATGTCGCCCGCCGGGGTCTGGACGGCATGCGCCTCGTTGACCGCGCCCAACCCGGCGTCGAGCGGCAGGTCGGCTTGCGCGCCCGTGACCAGGTTGAGCAGCCGCAAAGTCTCGCCGGCCAACCACAGAATCATCGGCTGCCCCTGCGCGTTGTAGAATACGTTGGGGCTGCGATGATCCAGCGCGTCGTAGGTGACGGGCTGCGGCGCCGACCAGGCGCCCCCGCGCCAGGTGACGACGAAAAGCTGATGCATGGGCCACGCCGCGCCGGTGGGGGTGTAACTGCGGGTATAGGCGATGGCGCCGCGGCCATCCCCGTATCCCACGGCCAGATCGGCCAGGCCGGTCGCGTCGGCCACGGCCACCGCCGGCGCGCTCCACACGCCGTTGTATGTGG